>NZ_CP033091.2 GCF_003697165.2 Escherichia coli DSM 30083 = JCM 1649 = ATCC 11775 | reverse complement strand
CTCGCCGAACAGTTTTTTGATGTCTGAATTTTCGTTTTCCAGAAAGCCTCCAGCCTGTGGACAGTAAAAGAATAAACAGAAAATCGTGTGTCAGAACTCCGCTAACTGACTGAAGAAAAACCTGCAGCCTGTATTTAACAACTGAGTCTGGCATACTGACCATAGTTTATGTCATTAACTTACTTCAGTATATGGATTACTGAATACAGCTTATCATTAGCATGTTACAGTTTATCAGTAACATGCCACAGCTTATGTGATCGTGGTCCCGGCCCATGAGTGACAAGGTTTGCAGCGATATGGGGATCTTTAATGGATCCTTTGTTGATCATTCATGGATCTGTTTACTGGATCGGGCCTCCGGATATGTGGATAAATCATTCCAGAAGGACAGCGCACACAACCGTTTTATGAAAGGGCTTCAGGGCGTACCTGCTCCCTGTAACTACAGATACATTGCGCTTCCTCGCCGGTTCGCGGGCTTCGCCCGGTCACCGGTCTGCGGCGAGCACTGTTTTTTCTGATGTCTGTCTTTACAGGTAATTTTTGACGGAATCTGCCGTACTTCCTGAGCGTACGGTCATATCCGAAGTACACTTCATATGTGTGTTTCAATGCCAGGGATTGTGTATACAAACTACAGGTGTCAGCGCCAGTGATATAAGACGGTAATTCACCATTTGGATTGTCCGCTCCACCCAACATGTTGTTTCCTTAAGGTTCTCACACCAGAAAGGACATCAACATGCTGAGCAGAGAGGACTTTTACATGATAAAGCAAATGCGCCAGCAGGGCGCGTACATTGTCGATATTGCGGCTCAGATTGGTTGCTCTGAACGGACGGTCAGACGCTACCTCAAATACCCTGAACCGCCAGCCAGAAAGACCCGCCACAAAATGGTTAAGCTGAAACCGTTTATGGATTACATCGACATGCGCCTGGCAGAGAATGTCTGGAATAGCGAGGTTATCTTCGCGGAGATTAAGGCAATGGGTTATACGGGCGGACGTTCCATGCTGCGTTACTACATCCAGCCCAAACGTAAAATGCGTCCGTCAAAAAGAACAAGGAGAGAGTTACCGGTTAAAAGAGAAACGTAAAGCTGGAGTGCTGACCAAAAACACAACGCCAATCAGTGATGATGAAATGGTGCAAAGCGGACAGCATCAGTAACGAAAGTATTTAGCGGGCATGAAAATGGCAAATAACGGTCAAACATCGTGGCGTTGACATAGTCGCAGTTTTGGTGAACGAATCACAGACAAAGATGCCATGCACCAGGCTGTTGTTCAGTATGCAGAGCGGGCCGCAGAGAAACTACGTGGGGAGCGTCAGTATTGCCGGCAGGTGACGACATTTGTACGGACATCCCCCTGAACCCTGTTACAGCAATGCCGCTGTGGAAAAGCTTTCATTACCCACACAGGACAGCCGGGACATTATTGCCGCCGCATGCAGAGCCTTAAACCATGTCTGGCGTGAAGGGTACCGCTATATGAAGGCAGGAGTCATGCTGGCTGATTTCACACCATCGGGTATAGCGCAGCCGGGATTATTTGATGAAATCCAGCCCCGTAAAAACAGTGAAAAGTTAATGAAAACACTCGATGAACTGAACCAGTCGGGAAAAGGGAAAGTGTGGTTTGCGGGGCGAGGAACCGCCCCTGAATGGCAAATGAAACGGGAAATGTTGAGTCAGTGTTATACAACTAAATGGCGAGATATTCCCCTGGCCAGGCTGGGTTAGTTCAGTCATCTCCGAACATATTTTCAGCGTTTCTTCTGGTCTGGTCTTCACCGTCATTTCTCGACAGACTCTGCTCTGTAAGGGGAGTACTGCAATCCACAGACGTATGGAGACCAGATTGTTTTTCCAGTAATTCAATCAATTTCTTTTCAACCGAAAAAGCAGGTAATGACTCCAACTTATTGATAGTGTTTTATGTTCAGATAATGCCCGATGACTTTGTCATGCAGCTCCACCGATTTTGAGAACGACAGCGACTTCCGTCCCAGCCGTGCCAGGTGCTGCCTCAGATTCAGGTTATGCCGCTCAATTCGCTGCGTATATCGCTTGCTGATTACGTGCAGCTTTCCCTTCAGGCGGGATTCATACAGCGGCCAGCCATCCGTCATCCATATCACCACGTCAAAGGGTGACAGCAGGCTCATAAGACGCCCCAGCGTCGCCATAGTGCGTTCACCGAATACGTGCGCAACAACCGTCTTCCGGAGACTGTCATACGCGTAAAACAGCCAGCGCTGGCGCGATTTAGCCCCGACATAGCCCCACTGTTCGTCCATTTCAGCGCAGACAATCACATCACTGCCCGGCTGTATGCGCGAGGTTACCGACTGCGGCCTGAGTTTTTTAAGTGACGTAAAATCGTGTTGAGGCCAACGCCCATAATGCGGGCAGTTGCCCGGCATCCAACGCCATTCATGGCCATATCAATGATTTTCTGGTGCGTACCGGGTTGAGAAGCGGTGTAAGTGAACTGCAGTTGCCATGTTTTACGGCAGTGAGAGCAGAGATAGCGCTGATGTCCGGCGGTGCTTTTGCCGTTACGCACCACCCCGTCAGTAGCTGAACAGGAGGGACAGCTGATAGAAACAGAAGCCACTGGAGCACCTCAAAAACACCATCATACACTAAATCAGTAAGTTGGCAGCATCACCGATCCCTTCATTTAGTGACTGCCCCTGGGTTTTTCATGCTCTCCTGCGTCCTAGAGAACTTGCCAATAACCTACATTATTTTTGCTTTGCCATTACCAATCGTCCTGAACAAGTTCATTTTAAAGCCAAAGCGCTGCCCAACTTTTATCCTCAATACCACATCGTCAGCAGGAAATAACCTAATCCCTGTGTTGGGATCTTATAATCGCTAATGATAATTATTTACATTTTATAGCTTCTGCTATAAAACATAGTAGTTGCTATGTTTATTCTAATTTTGCTCACTATAGGTACTAAATCATGCTCTCAATAAAAAAAGTAACCATGCTCTTGGGGTGCCTAGTCCTCACCTGCTCGATAGCATTTCAGGCGAGTGCAGCTGAAAAATTCAAGGTCATTACAACTTTTACCATCATCGCAGATATGGCCAAAAACGTGGCTGGAGATGCTGCAGAAGTCTCATCCATAACCAAGCCTGGTGCAGAAATTCATGAGTATCAGCCTACCCCTGGCGATATTAAACGTGCGCAGGGGGCACAACTGATTCTCGCCAATGGTATGAATCTGGAATTGTGGTTCCAACGCTTTTACCAGCATCTCAATGGGGTTCCAGAAGTAATTGTCTCTTCGGGTGTGACGCCAGTAGGGATCACCGAAGGGCCCTATGAGGGCAAACCTAACCCCCATGCCTGGATGTCGCCAGATAATGCTCTGATTTACGTCGATAATATTCGTGATGCGTTTATAAAATACGATCCGGCAAATGCACAAACCTACCAACGTAATGCCGATACTTATAAAGCCAAGATTACCCAAACCCTTGCCCCCCTGCGTAAGCAGATTGCGGAACTCCCTGAGAATCAGCGATGGATGGTCACCAGTGAAGGGGCTTTTTCTTATCTCGCACGCGATTTGGGGCTAAAAGAGCTTTATCTGTGGCCGATTAATGCCGATCAACAAGGAACACCGCAGCAGGTACGTAAGGTTGTTGATATAGTTAAGAAAAATCATATCCCGGCAGTCTTTAGCGAGAGTACGATTTCCGATAAACCAGCGCGTCAGGTTGCGCGTGAAACCGGCGCGCACTACGGTGGTGTGCTCTATGTCGATTCCCTGAGCACAGAAAACGGCCCGGTACCTACGTATATCGACCTTCTGAAGGTTACTACCAGTACGCTGGTACAGGGAATTAAAGCCGGAAAAAGGGAGAAATAATGATGCAATCTGCAGGCATTGTCGTTAATGATGTTACTGTCACCTGGCGTAACGGGCACACAGCACTGCGCGATGCATCCTTCACAGTACCAGGCGGATCTATTGCCGCTCTGGTTGGGGTAAACGGTTCCGGAAAATCGACGTTGTTTAAAGCGATTATGGGATTTGTGCGTCTGACCAGCGGGAAGATATCTGTTCTGGGTATTCCCACACGACAGGCGCTACAGAAAAACCTGGTTGCCTACGTCCCTCAGTCAGAAGAGGTTGACTGGTCATTTCCTGTACTGGTGGAAGATGTGGTGATGATGGGCCGCTATGGGCATATGGGTATGTTGCGTATCGCCAAAAAGAGGGATCGTCAGATTGTCACCGATGCGCTGGAACGTGTCGATATGGTGGATTTTCGCCATCGACAAATCGGCGAGCTTTCCGGTGGACAAAAGAAACGCGTCTTTCTGGCGAGAGCGATTGCACAGCAGGGTGATGTGATCCTGCTGGATGAACCTTTTACCGGCGTTGATGTGAAAACCGAAGCGAAAATCATCAGCCTGTTGAGGGAGTTACGCGCGGAAGGCAAAACGATGCTTGTCTCAACGCACAATCTCGGATCCGTCACGACATTTTGCGATTATACGGTCATGGTCAAAGGCACCGTCCTGGCAAGCGGGCCGACAGACACCACTTTTACAGCCGAGAACCTGGAGCTGGCTTTTAGCGGCGTACTGCGCCATGTCACACTTAACGGCTCGGAAGAAAGCATTATTACTGACGATGAACGCCCTTTTGTGGCACATCGACCGTCAGCGGTGCAGAGGGAAGAAAGATGAACGCGCTACTGGAACCCTTCAGCTATGAATATATGCTCAATGCGATGTGGGTCTCGGCGATGGTCGGCGGTCTCTGCGCTTTCCTGTCATGCTATCTGATGCTAAAAGGCTGGTCGCTGATTGGCGATGCGCTGTCGCACTCTATTGTCCCGGGTGTTGCGGGGGCATATATGCTGGGGCTTCCGTTTTCTCTGGGAGCCTTCTTTTCCGGCGGACTGGCAGCGGGCAGCATGCTGTTTCTTAACCAACTCACTCGCTTAAAAGAAGATGCCATCATCGGCCTGATCTTCTCGTCCTTTTTTGGCCTGGGGCTGTTTATGGTGTCATTGAACCCGACATCCGTGAACATTCAGACCATCGTCCTGGGCAATATTCTGGCAATCGATCCGGCGGATATCCTGCAACTCACTATCATTGGCATTCTCTCGATCATCGTGCTTTTTTTCAAATGGAAAGATCTTATGGTGACCTTTTTCGACGAGAATCACGCCCGTGCTATTGGATTGCATCCGGGCAGATTAAAAATCCTCTTCTTCACCCTGCTGTCGGTTTCGACCGTTGCGGCGCTGCAAACGGTTGGTGCCTTTCTGGTGATCTGTCTGGTGGTGACTCCCGGTGCAACAGCATGGTTGTTAACCGATCGTTTTCCCCGCCTGCTCATGATTGCTGTAACTATTGGCAGTGTGACCAGTTTCCTCGGCGCGTGGGCCAGTTACTTTCTGGACGGCGCGACAGGTGGAATCATCGTGGTGGCGCAGACACTGCTGTTTCTTTTAGCATTTGTCTTTGCGCCCACCCATGGGCTTTTGGCAAATCGTCGGCGTGCGCATAAAGCGCTGGAGGATCGCTCATGATGGCATTATTACTGGAGCCACTGCAGTTCACCTTTATGAGTCACGCACTGCTGATTTCACTGGTAGTTTCCATACCCTGTGCGCTGCTGTCGGTCTTTCTGGTCCTGAAAAGTTGGGCACTGATGGGTGACGCGATGAGTCATGCGGTTTTTCCTGGCATCGTGCTTGCCTGGATTCTGGGGTTACCTCTGGCTACAGGGGCATTCGTCGCCGGAGTATTCTGTGCGGTGGCGACGGGATACCTGAAAGACAACAGCCGAATCAAGCAAGATACAGTGATGGGGATTGTTTTTTCTGGCATGTTTGCCGCAGGTCTGATCTTGTATATTGCAGTCAAACCAGACGTACATCTTGATCATATTCTTTTCGGCGACATGCTCGGGATAACCATCGGCGATATAATCCAGACGGTGATTATTGCCGGACTGGTTACACTTGTTATTAGCGTAAAATGGCGGGATTTTTTGCTGTTCAGCTTTGATTATCAACAGGCGCAGGCAAGCGGTTTGCATACGAGATGGCTGCATTATGGGCTGCTGTGCATGGTCTCCCTGACCATTGTGGCGACGCTGAAAGCGGTAGGTATCATTCTCTCTATTTCTCTTCTCATTGCGCCTGGTGCCATTGCGGTACTCCTGACACAACGCTTTCATATTGCGCTCCTGCTGGCGACTGGCATATCGATATTGGTCTCAATGACTGGTGTCTGGCTGTCCTTTTTTATCGACAGCGCGCCAGCTCCGACAATTGTTGTCTTATTCGCGGTCATGTTCATCATGACGTTTACCGTTACCAGCATCAACGCACGCACAAAGGAAAATGCCGAACCACGGGATTTGTTATCATCCGATTAGCAGAACACTCGGCCAGCAACATCCGCTTATTGGCGATGCGCTTGAACGAATAATGCACAGACTTATGATTCTGATAAGTTTTGTTGCCAGAGAGTTGCTGCGGACTGGATAGCAAGTAATGTCGATTCTCAGGGGTAGCAAACAGCGCAGTAAAATGAGGGAAGTAGTGGCAAAACATAGAGAAAATTGGGGGGCGAGGGCCAGTGATGTAAAAAACCACGCTAAGAGTTTAATTAATTGTTTGTATTGAAGTTTAATGATCTTAACTCACCCTTAAGAATATCTTCCGGTAACGAAGACGTATAATGCCCCAGCATATTTATATGGCTATGTATCAGCAGCGATAATCTTGCCGGATGCTACTCCTCAGGAGTTTCTCCCGATTTGCGAAGATGTGACAACGCCTCCTGCATGTAAAGTGTGTTTCACAGCACAACCGCATTGGTCACCAGCCCCAGAGCACCTAGTTGATCTTCCTGCCCTTAACGGTAGCTGAAGATGACTGGGCTGGATGGAAAATCCTGCATGGTGCATTGGGAGAGCAGATAGAATTGGTTGGCGACGATCTGTTTGTGACCAACGTAAAGTATATTCAGCGCGGCATTGACGAAAACCTTGCCAATTCAGCATTGATTAAACTCAACCAGATTGGTTCCCTGAGTGAAACCTTTGATGCGGTACAACTTTGCCATGACAACAACTGGGGCACCTTTATCTCACACCGCAGTGGTGAGACAGTGGACAGCTTTATCGCCGATATGACAGTTGCAATGCGCGCAGGTCATCTCAAAACGGGAGCTCCATGCCGGGGTGAGCGTATTGAAAAATATAACCAGCTTATGAGAATTGAGGATGAACTGGGTTCATCGGCGCAATTTGCCGGAAAGTCTGCCTTTAAATGACATTATTGTGCCAATCCCCCAGGCTTACACGTCGGGGTTATTCTGGAGGAATGATGAAAGCTCACGTTTTTGTTATTTCTATGCTTACTGGCATTGTCGTCACCTATGCCGTGTTACTTCTTGGTTGCTTGTTCATCGATAAAACGCTCCCCACTGTAGATGTTGTCATTCTGTCACTTGTCGTGGGGGCTTCTGCTCAGCAATTGTCGAGGGTATTAATGTCAATAAATAGAACCTTCCCTTATCTTGCATGTAGTCAAAGGATATAAATTAACAATATCAGTCAAATGAGAACATATTCTGATATTGTTACGATAAAAAATTATTTTATGAGGGGTACATGATTAAATCACTTTTTGCCGTCATTATCGGCGGTTCTGTTGGATGTACTCTGCGCTGGTTACTGTCCACACGCTTTAACAGTCTTTTTCCAAATCTACCTCCAGGTACACTGGTGGTGAACCTCCTTGCCGGGTTAATTATTGGTACTGCGTTGGCGTACTTTTTACGACAACCACACCTTGATCCTTTTTGGAAATTAATGATAACAACGGGACTTTGTGGAGGTCTGAGTACTTTCTCTACATTTTCTGTTGAAGTATTCGCATTACTCCAGGCGGGAAATTATATATGGGCTTTGACGTCTGTACTTGTTCACGTCATTGGCTCCCTCATCATGACAGCTTTAGGCTTTTTTATCATAACCATACTTTTCGCATGAGAATTCATTAACGTTACAGGTTTATCAACTAATGTGACGCTTAGGATAGAATTTCGCTCCATGGTATGCGTTTGCAGTCATTACAGTCTCCATGACGACTGTAATGACTGCAAACGCATTACCTGACATATCAGTATAAACAATGAATTAACCTCTTGGCGTATTTTTTACATCACTGGCCCTCACCCCCCAAAATTCTCTCTGAAAAATTGTTGCGGTTAACGTTGCCAATGTATCCACCCATTTCAGAAGACGATCTGGCATCCTGGTGGCATGCTGCGATGTGCTTCAGGTGAGTGCACTGGGCGGTCAGCACAGGCGGTTTCGACAGCGAAATTGCACAGGACGTTATGCCGGCTGTGAGTACAACATCATAGCCTTACTTGATTGTACGGTAATGCCAAATACATGCAGACACTATGGTAAATAATACAGCGGCAAATAATGCCGTCACAATCAGCGCGATTGAGACACCTGTTTTCGACGCCAGTGGCACCAACAATGCGCACAGCCCATAGCCAAGTGTGTGACTGGCCGCAAGCCAGCCCGCGCCTGCGCCGTCGGCCAGCTTATCATTCAGTAAAAGTTGATAAGCGGGTGTTGCCAGAGCGGCCCCAAATGACAGCACTGCACAGCCCAGGTAAAACAACCATAGCTGTTCAGTGAGCATGATAGCCAGACCACTACTCATCAACACCCCGGCACTCAGGAGCAGAGCCACTGGAGTCAGGCGCTGTGGACGGAGTACCACGAACTGCGCGATAAGCGCAGCTATTGCGGACAGCCCCAACAACCACGCCACCTGTTGGCTAATAGTGGTGGTATCAGTATCGAACTGGCGAGTAAGGGCTGGCGAAAGTCCAAGCTGCATCATGCTCATTGCCGCAGCCAGTAACATTGCGCAAAGCAGATAAGGCAGGCAATCCCGCTTCAGGCTGACGCTCTTGCGCTCCGGTGTGGGCTGTGGTGGTGTGCCGGGCAACCGCAGAAGCATCACCACAGCCCACACCGGAGCTGCCATCAGCATCCACACTGGCGCCAGAGGGTGAATGACCAACATTGCCGCCGCGCACAGCGGCCCGAATAGCCTGCCGCAGCTCAGGCCGGAGCTGATGGTTGCCAGAGCGGCCATGCGATTCCCTTCTCCCGCTCTCTGCAATGCCCAGACCTGACAGGCTGGCACCATTGCTGACACGGTCAGACCGTAGACGATCCGGGCGATGATTAATATTCCCAACCCCACCGCTGTTGTTACGGCACCGGTAGCCATCAGCACGCTTCCCAGCCCAAGCAGGGTAAAGCTTACGCCATATCCTCCCAGAGCCCACAGCACCACAGTCTTACTGCCAGTAAGGGAAATTTGCTTTCCCCACCATGGGGAAGATGGCAGAAACAGCATTGAGCCCAGCATCAGCAGGGCAGCCCATACAGACAGACTCAGATTTGTCTGTATGACCAGAACAGGGAGTACAACCAGCAGACCGTTCTGTCCGATACCGAGAAGACCGGCACTGAACGCCAGTGGCCAGCAGGACAGGGTTTTTTGGGGCGTATCTTCGATCTTAGATGACATTGTAATGTTTCAACACCATGTATTAATTGTGTTTATTTGTAAAATTAATTTTTCTGACAATAACATTTCTCATTGATAATGAGAATCATTATTGACATAATTGTTATTATTTTACTGTGTAGGAGCTGTTTGATTATGATCCTGCCCTCTGAAAAATCCGCCACAGATGTGGCTGCGCAGTGCTTCCTGAATGCCTTGATTCGTGAAACCAAAGACTGGCAACTGGCGGAATACCCGCCAGACGAATTGATTATCCCGCTGGACGAACAGAAGTCGCTCCATTTCAGAGTGGCTTATTTCTCCCCAACCCAGCATCACCGCTTTGCATTTCCTGCTCATCTGGTCACGGCATCAGGCAGTTATCCTGTCGACTTTACCACTCTCTCCCGGCTTATTATTGATAAGCTCCGGCATCAACTTTTTCTGCCAGTTCCCCTCTGCGAAACTTTCCACCAACGCGTGCTGGAAAGCTACGCCCATACGCAACAGACAATTGATGCCCGCCATGACTGGGCCATCCTGCGTGAAAAAGCGTTGAATTTTGGCGAGGCTGAGCAGGCACTGCTGACAGGACACGCTTTCCACCCTGCACCTAAGTCTCATGAACCGTTTAACCGCCAGGAAGCTGAACGATACCTGCCTGACATGGCACCTCACTTCCCGCTGCGGTGGTTTTCGGTGGATAAAACGCAAATCGCTGGTGAAAGTCTGCATCTTAACCTTCAACAGCGGTTGACGCGATTTGCCGCAGAAAATGCGCCCCAGTTACTCAACGAATTAAGTGACAATCAATGGCTGTTCCCGCTGCACCCGTGGCAGGGAGAATATCTTTTGCAGCAAGTGTGGTGCCAGGCACTTTTTGCTAAAGGACTTATCAGAGACTTAGGCGAGGCCGGCACGTCGTGGCTGCCGACCACCTCTTCCCGCTCCCTCTACTGTGCTACCAGCCGCGATATGATCAAGTTCTCCCTGAGCGTTCGGCTGACCAACTCCGTCCGTACTCTGTCTGTGAAAGAGGTGGAGCGAGGAATGCGCCTGGCACGTCTGGCGCAAACCGACGGCTGGCAGATGCTACAGGCCCGCTTCCCTACTTTCCGGGTAATGCAGGAGGACGGCTGGGCCGGGCTGCGCGATCTTAACGGCAACATCATGCAGGAAAGTTTGTTTTCCCTGCGTGAAAACCTGCTGCTGGAGCAGCCGCAAAGCCAGACCAACGTTCTGGTTTCCCTGACTCAGGCCGCACCGGATGGCGGTGATTCGCTGCTGGTTTCGGCGGTAAAACGCCTGAGCGATCGCCTCGGTATCACTGTGCAACAGGCCGCCCACGCATGGGTCGATGCTTACTGTCAGCAGGTGCTGAAGCCTCTGTTTACGGCTGAAGCGGATTACGGCCTGGTGCTGCTGGCGCATCAGCAAAATATTCTTGTGCAGATGCTTGGGGATCTGCCGGTCGGATTTATTTACCGTGACTGCCAGGGCAGCGCGTTTATGCCTCACGCGACAGAGTGGCTCGATACCATTGACGAGGCGCAGGCGGAAAATATTTTCACCCGTGAGCAGTTGCTGCGCTATTTCCCTTATTACCTGCTGGTTAACTCCACTTTTGCCGTAACTGCTGCGCTGGGTGCTGCCGGGCTGGACAGCGAAGCGAATCTGATGGCTCGTGTACGAACATTGCTGGCTGAAGTGCGTGACCAGGTGACTCATAAAACCTGTCTCAACTATGTTCTGGAAAGTCCGTACTGGAACGTAAAAGGTAACTTTTTCTGTTATCTGAACGATCATAACGAGAACACCATCGTTGACCCTTCGGTGATCTATTTTGATTTCGCTAACCCGCTGCAGGCTCAGGAGGTCTGAATGTCTGGGGCAAACATTGTTCACAGCGGATATGGACTGCGCTGTGAAAAACTCGACAAGCCTCTGAATCTTGGCTGGGGGCTGGACAATAGCGCGGTGTTGCACTGGCCCGGGGAGCTGCCAACAGGGTGGCTGTGCGACGCGCTGGATCAGATATTTATCGCCGCACCACAACTTTCAGCAGTGGTTCTTCCCTGGTCCGAATGGTGTGAGGAGCCACAGGCGCTGACGCTTTTCGGACAGGTACAAAGCGACATTATCCATCGTTCCGCTTTCTGGCAGTTACCGTTATGGCTGAGTTCTCCGGCAAACCGGGCCTCCGGTGAAATGGTTTTTGATGCAGAGCGTGAGATTTATTTCCCGCAGCGCCCCCCCCGTCCGCAGGGTGAAGTTTATCGTCGTTACGATCCACGCATTCGCAGGATGCTGAGTTTCCGCATTGCCGATCCCGTTTCTGATGCAGAACGTTTCACTCGCTGGATGAACGATCCGCGCGTTGAGTATTTCTGGGAGCAAAGTGGCTCACTGGAGGTACAGATCGCCTATCTGGAACGCCAGCTCACCAGTAAACATGCATTCCCGCTGATTGGTTGTTTCGACGATCGGCCGTTCAGTTATTTCGAAATCTACTGGGCGGCGGAAGACCGCATTGGTCGCCACTATTCGTGGCAGCCCTTTGACCGTGGCCTGCATCTGCTGGTTGGTGAACAGCAATGGCGCGGAGCCCACTATGTGCAAAGCTGGCTGCGCGGGGTGACACATTACCTGCTGCTGAATGAGCCACGTACGCAGCGCACAGTACTGGAGCCACGCATCGATAACCAGCGCCTGTTCCGCCATCTTGAGCCTGCGGGATACCGGACAATTAAAGAGTTCGACTTCCCACATAAACGCTCGCGCATGGTGATGGCGGATCGTCATCACTTCTTCACGGAGGTCGGTCTGTAATGAATCACAAAGACTGGGATTTGGTCAACCGCCGCCTGGTGGCAAAAATGTTGTCTGAGCTGGAGTATGAGCAGGTTTTCCACGCGGAATCTCAGGGCGATGACCGCTACTGCATTAACCTGCCGGGAGCACAATGGCGCTTCATCGCTGAACGTGGTATCTGGGGCTGGCTCTGGATTGATGCTCAAACTCTGCGCTGCGCGGACGAGCCAGTACTGGCTCAGACGCTGCTGATGCAGCTAAAGCAGGTACTGTCAATGAGCGATGCAACCGTTGCTGAGCATATGCAGGATTTGTATGCCACGCTGCTGGGCGACCTGCAACTACTGAAAGCCCGTCGCGGGCTGAGCGCCAGTGACCTGATTAATCTTAATGCCGACCGCCTGCAATGCCTGCTGAGCGGTCATCCTAAATTCGTTTTTAATAAAGGTCGCCGTGGCTGGGGTAAAGAGGCGCTGGAACGATATGCGCCAGAGTATGCCAACACCTTCAGACTGCACTGGCTGGCGGTAAAACGTGAACATATGATCTGGCGCTGTGATAACGAGATGGATATTCATCAGTTGTTGACGGCCGCAATGGATCCGCAGGAGTTTGCCCGCTTCAGTCAGGTCTGGCAGGAAAACGGACTGGATCATAACTGGCTGCCGCTGCCGGTACATCCGTGGCAGTGGCAGCAAAAAATCGCTACCGACTTCATCGCTGATTTTGCCGAAGGCAGGATGGTGTCTCTCGGCGAGTTTGGCGACCAGTGGCTCGCCCAGCAGTCGCTGCGTACCCTGACCAACGCCAGTCGCCGGGGCGGGCTGGATATCAAGCTGCCGCTGACCATCTACAACACCTCATGCTACCGGGGGATCCCTGGCAGATACATCGCTGCCGGACCACTGGCTTCACGCTGGCTACAACAGGTTTTTGCGACCGACGCCACCCTAGTGCAAAGCGGCGCAGTGATACTTGGTGAACCGGCTGCAGGCTATGTCTCCCATGAAGGCTATGCCGCGCTTGCCCGGGCTCCCTATCGCTACCAGGAAATGCTTGGTGTTATCTGGCGGGAGAATCCGTGCCGCTGGCTGAAACCGGATGAAAGTCCGGTTCTGATGGCAACACTGATGGAGTGCGACGAAAACAATCAGCCGCTGGCAGGCGCATATATAGACCGCTCCGGGCTGGACGCTGAAACCTGGCTTACGCAACTGTTCCGGGTGGTCGTGGTTCCTCTGTATCACCTGCTTTGCCGCTACGGTGTCGCGCTTATTGCACATGGACAAAATATAACTCTCGCCATGAAAGAGGGGGTTCCACAGCGTGTTCTGCTGAAAGACTTCCAGGGCGATATGCGACTGGTGAAAGAAGAGTTCCCCGAAATGGACTCTTTGCCTCAGGAGGTTCGTGATGTTACATCCCGCCTGAGTGCGGACTACTTAATCCATGATTTGCAGACGGGTCACTTCGTGACAGTACTGCGTTTTATTTCGCCACTGATGGTTCGTCTTGGCGTACCTGAAAGGCGATTTTATCAACTGCTGGCAGCAGTGTTGAGTGATTACATGAAAAAACATCCACAAATGTCAGAGCGTTTTGCGCTTTTCTCACTTTTCAGGCCACAAATCATTCGCGTGGTGCTGAACCCGGTAAAACTGACCTGGCCTGATCTGGATGGCGGCAGCCGCATGCTGCCGAATTACCTTGAGGATCTGCAAAATCCGCTGTGGCTGGTAACTCAGGAATATGAATCATGAAAAAAAGTGTCGATTTTATTGGTGTAGGGACAGGGCCATTTAATCTCAGCATTGCTGCGTTGTCACATCAGATCGAAGAACTGGACTGTCTCTTCTTTGATGAACATCCTCATTTTTCCTGGCATCCGGGTATGCTGGTACCGGATTGTCATATGCAGACCGTCTTTCTGAAAGATCTGGTCAGTGCTGTTGCACCTACAAATCCCTACAGTTTTGTTAACTATCTGGTGAAGCACAAAAAGTTCTATCGCTTCCTTACAAGCAGACTACGTACAGTATCCCGTGAAGAGTTTTCTGACTACCTCCGCTGGGCTGCTGAAGATATGAATAACCTGTATTTCAGTCATACCGTTGAAAACATTGATTTCGATAAAAAACGTCGATTGTTTCTGGTGCAAACCAGCCAGGGAGAATATTTTGCCCGCAATATCTGCCTTGGTACAGGAAAACAACCTTATTTACCACCCTGTGTGAAGCATATGACACAATCCTGTTTCCATGCCAGTGAAATGAATCTTCGTCGGCCGGACCTTAGTGGAAAACGGATAACCGTGGTTGGTGGAGGACAGAGTGGTGCAGACCTGTTCCTTAATGCATTACGCGGGGAATGGGGAGAAGCGGCGGAAATAAACTGGGTCTCCCGGCGTAATAATTTTAACGCACTGGATGAGGCTGCTTTTGCTGATGAGTATTTTACACCTGAATATATTTCAGGCTTCTCCGGACTGGAGGAAGATATTCGCCATCAGTTACTGGATGAGCAGAAAATGACATCGGATGGCATCACTGCCGATTCTTTACTGACCATTTATCGTGAGTTGTACCACCGTTTTGAAGTTCTGAGAAAACCAAGAAATATCCGTCTGCTACCCAGCCGCTCGGTAACAACTCTGGAAAGTAGTGGTCCTGGCTGGAAGTTGCTGATGGAGCATCATCTGGATCAGGGCAGGGAGAGCCTGGAAAGTGATGTGGTGATTTTCGCCACAGGTTACCGTTCTGCGTTGCCACAAATACTTCCCTCACTGATGCCCCTGATCACCATGCACGATAAGAACACCTTTAAAGTGCGTGATGACTTCACTCTGGAATGGAGTGGCCCGAAAGAGAACAACATCTTCGTGGTCAACGCCAGTATGCAAACCCATGGCATCGCCGAACCCCAGCTCAGCCTGATGGCATGGAGATCTGCACGTATTCTTAATCGCGTAATGGGACGTGATTTATTCGATCTCAGTATGCCGCCCGCCCTGATTCAGTGGCGCAGCGGCACCTAGGGAAAACGCAGCCGGAGGCTGCTTCTTTAACTCGCTACACAGCATCTTTGGGCTGATTTTTTCCGCCCGTATGGAGGAATAATGATGATAAGCAAAAAGTATACGCTTTGGGCTCTCAACCCACTGCTTCTTACCATGATGGCGCCAGCAGTCGCTCAACAAACCGATGATGAAACGTTCGTGGTGTCTGCCAACCGCAGCAATCGCACCGTAGCGGAGATGGCGCAAACCACCTGGGTTATCGAAAACGCCGAACTGGAACAGCAGATTCAGGGCGGCAAAGAGCTTAAAGACGCACTGGCTCAGCTGATCCCTGGCCTTGACGTCAGCAGCCGGAGCCGCACCAACTACGGTATGAATGTGCGTGGCCGCCCGCTGGTCGTGCTGGTTGACGGCGTGCGTCTCAACTCTTCACGTACCGACAGCCGACAACTGGACTCTATAGATCCTTTTAATATCGACCATATTGAAGTGATCTCCGGTGCGACGTCCCTGTACGGCGGCGGCAGTACCGGTGGCCTGATCAACATCGTGACCAAAAAAGGCCAGCCGGAAACCATGATGGAGTTTGAGGCTGGCACCAAAAGTGGCTTTAGCAGCAGTAAAGATCACGATGAACGCATTGCCGGAGCTGTCTCCGGCGGAAATGAGCATATCTCCGGACGTCTTTCCGTGGCATATCAGAAATTTGGCGGCTGGTTTGACGGTAACGGCGATGCCACCTTGCTTGATAACACCCAGACCGGCCTGCAGTACTCCGATCGGCTGGACATCATGGGAACTGGTACGCTGAACATCGATGAATCCCGGCAGCTTCAGTTGATCACACAGTACTATAAAAGCCAGGGCGACGACGATTACGGGCTTAATCTCGGGAAAGGCTTCTCTGCCATCAGAGGGACCAGCACGCCATTCGTCAGTAACGGGCTGAATTCCGACCGTATTCCCGGCACTGAGCGGCATTTGATCAGCCTGCAGTACTCTGACAGCGCTTTTCTGGGACAGGAGCTGGTCGGTCAGGTTTACTACCGCGATGAGTCGTTGCGATTCTACCCGTTCCCGACGGTAAATGCGAACAAACAGGTGACGGCTTTCTCTTCGTCACAGCAGGACACCGACCAGTACGGCATGAAACTGACTCTGAACAGCAAACCGATGGACGGCTGGCAAATCACCTGGGGGCTGGATGCTGATCATGAGCGCTTTACCTCCAACCAGATGTTCTTCGACCTGGCTCAGGCAAGCGCTTCCGGAGGGCTGAACAACAAGAAGATTTACACCACCGGGCGCTATCCGTCGTATGACATCACCAACCTGGCGGCCTTCCTGCAATCAGGCTATGACATCAATAATCTCTTTACCCTCAACGGTGGCGTACGCTATCAGTACACTGAAAACAAGATTGATGATTTCATCGGCTACGCGCAGCAACGGCAGATTGCCGCCGGGAAGGCTACATCCGCCGACGCCATTCCTGGCGGCTCAGTCGATTACGACAACTTCCTGTTCAACGCCGGTCTGCTGATGCACATCACCGAACGCCAGCAGGCATGGCTCAACTTCTCCCAGGGCGTGGAGCTGCCGGACCCGGGTAAATACTATGGTCGCGGCATCTATGGTGCTGCAGTGAACGGCCATCTTCCTCTAACAAAGAGTGTGAACGTCAGCGACAGCAAGCTGGAAGGCGTGAAAGTCGATTCTTATGAGCTGGGCTGGCGCTTTACTGGCAATAATCTGCGTACCCAAATCGCGGCCTACTATTCGATTTCTGATAAGAGCGTGGTGGCGAATAAAGATCTGACCATCAGCGTGGTGGACGACAAACGCCGTATTTACGGCGTGGAAGGTGCGGTGGACTACCTGATTCCTGATACTGACTGGAGTACCGGAGTGAACTTCAACGTGCTGAAAACTGAGTCGAAAGTGAACGGTACCTGGCAGAAATACGATGTGAAGACAGCAAGCCCATCAAAAGCGACAGCCTACATTGGCTGGGCACCGGACCCGTGGAGTCTGCGCGTGCAGAGCACCACCTCCTTTGACGTGAGCGACGCGCAGGGCTACAAGGTCGATGGCTATACCACCGCGGATCTGCTCGGCAGTTATCAGCTTCCGGTGGGTACACTCAGCTTCAGCATTGAAAACCTCTTCGACCGTGACTACACCACTGTCTGGGGGCAGCGTGCACCACTGTACTACAGCCCGGGTTACGGCCCAGCGTCACTGTACGACTACAAAGGCAGGGGCCGAACCTTTGGTCTGAACTACTCTGTGCTGTTCTGACCGGTATTCCTTTACAACAAAGGTACGCTGATATCAACATGGCCGCTGACAGCCAAGTTGATATCATATAATACACGACATAATCTGTAGTCAGGGAGGATAGACTCTTTACTGACTACAGATTATGTCGTGTTCCGTGCTCATTTCCTCAAAAAATACAAGAAAAGAATTAGTATTCTAACAAAAAGTGAAATAAATTGTATCAAACTCCCTCTTTTAATCCTGTTGAGTAAATCAGCTTTTGCAATAGGATTGAAAGAGTGTAAGTGGAATCTCTTCCGGATACTCGTTACCACCGTGGCTAGAATATCTACGGCTGCGGGCCAGTAATAGATTAAGTGATAACAGCTGTCTGGAAATGTAGGGGCGTATCCACTAATCATAATCATTGTGAGATAAATATTACGGGGCATTTTATAATGAATAAAATATACTCTCTAAAATATTGTCATATTACCAATACCATGAAGGTGATGCTGCCAACTTACTGATTTAGTGTATGATGGTGTTTTTGAGGTGCTCCAGTGGCTTCTGTTTCTATCAGCTGTCCCTCCTGTTCAGCTACTGACGGGGTGGTGCGTAACGGCAAAAGCACCGCCGGACATCAGCGCTATCTCTGCTCTCACTGCCGTAAAACATGGCAACTGCAGTTCACTTACACCGCTTCTCAACCCGGTACGCACCAGAAAATCATTGATATGGCCATGAATGGCGTTGGATGCCGGGCAACTGCCCGCATTATGGGCGTTGGCCTCAACACGATTTTACGTCACTTAAAAAACTCAGGCCGCAGTCGGTAACCTCGCGCATACAGCCGGGCAGTGATGTGATTGTCTGCGCTGAAATGGACGAACAGTGGGGCTATGTCGGGGCTAAATCGCGCCAGCGCTGGCTGTTTTACGCGTATGACAGTCTCCGGAAGACGGTTGTTGCGCACGTATTCGGTGAACGCACTATGGCGACGCTGGGGCGTCTTATGAGCCTGCTGTCACCCTTTGACGTGGTGATATGGATGACGGATGGCTGGCCGCTGTATGAATCCCGCCTGAAGGGAAAGCTGCACGTAATCAGCAAGCGATATACGCAGCGAATTGAGCGGCATAACCTGAATCTGAGGCAGCACCTGGCACGGCTGGGACGGAAGTCGCTGTCGTTCTCAAAATCGGTGGAGCTGCATGACAAAGTCATCGGGCATTATCTGAACATAAAACACTATCAATAAGTTGGAGTCATTACCGTGCACGGTAACGGGCCATATCAATGAGCAGTTCCTCTCCAATTTTATTTGCCCCTAGAGAGCGGCGAGTTTTCTTCACTTCAATGACAATCTTCTCTTTCTTCAGAAGAAAATCCTGTCTGGATGATGAACCTGCGAAGCTAGGTGAATTTTCTTCAGGTCTGACATCATTAAAATGCAGCAGCAGAAGAGCATGAACAAGATCCTGTACATCATACTCGTCATTAATTTCAAGCGGCGTTCTGTCATTGTATCGTTGCTTTAATTGACGACAAAAAGCTGGAAATTTATTGAGTATATTTATAATCAAATCCAGTTCGGCATGTTTTGTTGCTATAGTCGATGCCGTGCCGGAGTAAGTTAAATCGTCTCTGGCTGCATCAAAAATAGGTTTGTAATGTCTAACCAATCCCTGATAATTACTAGACCAAGCAATCCTTTGTGTATCATTAAAATCTTTGTAGTAATCAGATTCCTTTCCATAACTGTCTTCAAGTAACTTTTTTGCTCTTGCAATCCAGTTATTACCTTTAGCCGAATCAATATATTCCTGGCTTCTGTGACTAAATGCACTTGTTCCCATATATTTTGTCGACATGACAGAATTGTACTCTTGTTCAAGCACTTCAAATCTTTCAGCTAAGGTCTTCTTCGTCATAGCGCAATCCAAATTATATGCTAATAATACCTGTGAATTTTAATATTCTACCATATCTGGCTTTCTTCCGTTCACATTGGACATTCAGGTAATTTCGTCCAGTTCTGCTGGCTGTGCTGGAGCTAGCCTGGTATAATTTAACCAGCCATTTCAACAGCGGTGGTGTCTTATGAACGTCAAGAACATGTTTTACGGTGCCATTCTGGTAAGTGCTGTATGGGCGGTTATTTTGCTCTCATGGTTTGAATCCAGCCTTACCTTAAGCGATTACCTCAGGTACGAATCGGTAATCCTGATCCCATGCCTGCTGTGGGTTGCTGTTTATGGGTTAGGTAAACGTTACCTCCAAAGAACATCAAACTAGCCGCGCCAGCGACTTTTTTTACACCTTCGTTTAATTCCCTGGCTCACCTGGACAGCCAGGGAATTCTGCCCAGCGCTACTGGCTTGCTGTGCCAAACTTTCCGTTGCAGATTTCCTCATTCACAATGGCCTGAAACATGGAAACAGAATTTCTAGCCTTATCCCTCAGTGCATTAATGAGTTCTGTGTCGTGTATTTTGTTGTAGAAAATGAAAGTAGAAACATCAAACTGGAGTTTAAATGCTGCTTTCCTTATGGCTAAACCTGACGTGATCGTTATCTCATTATGTATGCGAAGATAGGCAAGATAATCATCGTTATTTGCTTCACACTGCTCATATAAATATTTTTGCATGAGAGATTGAGACAAGGCCAGAAATTCCACATATCGTTTGGTTTTTATTTCTTTATCTTTTAATCCCTGTACTGCCGCTTCTTTTTTTAATTCGTGCTTTTGTGTTAGCTTAAGAGTCAGCCACCCCCCTAAAATAGTCAGCAACGACCCCAAACCTATTTTTACGGCATTATCAGCCACATCCACCCACTCAGTCGCCATCTGTTACTCGTTCTTCCTGTGATGATCATGGTTGCCAGTATAATTCCAGCACAGACTGGACGTACAGCATTTTCTGTCCAGTAGACAGACTGTTACACTCAGGATAGGATAGCTTCTATGGTTAAATTTCCAGGTGAAGTTATGAGTTCGTCCGCTGCTGTAACCGTTATAACTGGTGTTCTTGTTTTTGTTGGTGGTCAGCTCATTGTAAAGAGCGCGATTGAACCTTATATAGAATTCAAGAAACAATTGGGAAAAATATCAAATCTGCTATTAGCTAACCAAGCTAAATTAGCTAATCCTTGTGCTGTTGAAATGTCTGAGATCATCCATGAGTTGAAAGATGCCGCAGCTCAGTTAATGTCGAAGCATTCAGCTTTGCCTTTCTATATCAAAAAATTCCATATCGGATTCCGCTTTGTTCCATCAACGCCTGAAATTATTAGTTCGGCGCAAAAATTGAATTTGATAGCATCAATACATGAAGGTAAAAGCAAGGAAAGTACATATGAGCACATAGCCGAGATTGGACGTATGCTCAAAATCCCAACCACCTATTCTCTTTAATCTTCACGCCGATCAGATTACATAATCCACGCGCCACCTGGACATTCAGGTAAAAAAGTCCAACTGGTGAGGTTGGGCTTTTTGGCTTTCCGGTTCTGTTGGTGGCTATGACCGGAGAAAATTGCTCTACACCTAACGCTTACATTTTATTTACAGCGTTTGATATCTTCCTCGCCTTTAACGCCTTTAACGCCTTTAAGGGGGGAAGATAGAGCAACTCACCGATGATGAATAAAGTGGACGAAGAGACGATAACTACACTCCCATCCAGGGGGGGGCTTTTTTTGTGGTACTGTAGTGTGGGAGTAAGTTCGGGTCTCATATTGAATGAGGCGATTGCGAGCTGCCTTTCATCGAAAACTAATGTCCATTGTCATTGTATTGTCTGACTCTATCTCGTAACAAGTCTTTGACACAAAGTTTTATATTTTTATCAAAGTGGACATGAGGGGAATTAAATTTGTGATCTTTTTCAAATAATGTGTTCTTGATAGTAGATTCTGGTTAGTGATATCTATTAACAATATATTAAATTTCTTTTGTATTATCGCTGATAAAACTACTGTATTGGTATACTATATATTATTGAGTAACAGGAGATATCACTATGAAGAAATTTTATCAATTTAGGGATGAACAGCGAAAGGAGCTTGAACAACATGATTTTTATAGTTTGATTTCTTCAGATTGTATAGCGTTGAAAGATAAACTATTATTTGCTCCTGTTATGGCTCATTTCATAATGAACTTCAGAGACATGAATAAATGGGTTATCAGGTTTGATAACAATGATAATGAATATAAATCTGTTATAAACGGTGGAACAATCGAGGATGAAACACATTCAAGATTGTTTCTGGAAGACTGGAGGAAACTATATATAGATGACAAACTTAACTGGAAAGCAAGTGATGTTATATACTGGTTGTTTATTAGTCGAGAAATGGAGTGTTTCCGAAAATTTGGTATTGATTTTATGAGACTTTGTGTAGATGATGGAGGAGACCCAATACTTCGATATTCTCACTCCGAGTCAGGAGAAACTTGCGGTAATATATTCTTTTCAAGAATTAGTCCTATTGCTGATCAAGTTGCCAATCATTTGGGAATATCACTCCGTTATTTTGGAACATTTCACCTTAATCTTGAAAATGGACATGTATGGAAGTCAGAAGGTGTTTTTGAAAATATAGAGTTGTCACCAGATTCTTATAAGAAAATGGCTACTCTATCAAAGAGAATGTTTGATATATTTGAAGGAATTCATGACTCTTTTTATAATTACCTGTCCAGTTATGTTCTTAATGGAAGTCATCCGTCATTTTTTGAATCATTACCTGTAGGGAAAAATGTTGCACCTATATACCCTGAATTTGTGATAGAAAACAAAAGCCATAACGATGGTAGACATATTGAACATATAAACAATTACCTGGAAAAAATATCGAGTCATGAGTTCTTTAAATGGCTGGTTAACACCTCAATAGACCCTCAATTGAAATTGAAAAGTTTCATACCTCTTTGGATTGTTGATATTATGGGGTATAGAGATATTAATAAATATGTTTTTACATATGAACAGCCTGAATCAGAAAGTGAAAAGATTATAAATGATTATGCATTACACTTGTCAGAGCATAGCCGTTTATTTTATCATGACTGGAAGTCACTTCAACTTGATGATATGTTACGTTGGAGTGCCAGTGATACTCTTGAGTTTATTTTTCTTAATTCAGATATGGATATGCATAGAGAAAATATAGTTAAGTTTTCTTTGTTCGGATTAAAACACAGAGATCCTGTTATCAGGTTCTGGTTTATGATGATACTGGAGTTAAGTGGAAAAGAATTTTTCTCTCATGTTGGAGATATAGCTTTACAGGTGGAAAGTAAATATAATATTTATCTCCCATATTTATGTGGACGCCATGCAACAGAAAATGAGCATGAAGCATATAATAATATGTATGAGCATTTTATGGTAAAGGAACTTAGCCCTGAACAAAGTGATCTAATAATACAAATTACAGACATGGTTATGCGGTCATTATTGAATAATTTGGATATCTCATATCGATATGTAGTAAATAATTTATTGGCAGCTCGTTAGAAGAACAGCATTGGTATGACTCTGATGCTCCTTAAAATCCCACTTTTCAGAGTGGGATTTGTTTAATGCCCAGAACAGGGGGAATTTCCATTCATGCCCAAAAAATATTTTGATGTCCTCTCGCCAATTCTCGCGCTCAGTCCTTCCTGAAAAACCTCAGAATTCACGTAGCGCATCGCCGCTACTGCATCCATCAAAAAAAATGACAGCTTTTTTAATCATCTTGTGTTACTCAACTTACTGAAAAATGTGATTTATGAAAATGCCGCCGTCGGCATCAAGCAGTTGGCCAGCGCAACCGGCTGCATCGACCGCAACAAAAAAACTGAAAGAGAAAGCCCCTCAAATGAGGGAGAAAAAAAGGAAGTGCAGTCAACGAGAGGCGTAAAAAACCCGACTGGTGAGGTCGGGTTTTAATACGGTTCCGGTTCTGAGTTGGTGGCTCTGACCGGAGGAAGTCACTCTACACCTAACGTTTACATTTTATGCACTCAGCCGCAGTATTGCAACTAACTGTGGTTAAGGCACCACATTTAGTTGTGTATCGTGGGTTTTATATACCTTATAATCATGAAGTTAGCCGTGTGGTGTGGCTTCTTCCTCTGCCCTTCCCGTTTATGCAGGTATGAACGATTTTAAAGTCCTGGCTGAACAAACAGGTGGTGCTGTGTTTAGTGCTCTGGCAGGAGGAAGTCACTCTGCACCTAACAATGCGAGAGAACCGTTGTGACAGGCAGTGTAAGAGCAAGCAACGGTGATTTCCTCCAGTTTTACTGGAGAAACGGATGATTAATCTGTTAATCATCGTTCTCAGGGCTGTGGTCGCCGTTGCAAACGCGCTGATTGCAATTCTGGAACTGATTCGCCAGTTCATCGACTGATGACAGCGGAAACGTAACTAAGGACAGGAAGTGAACCGCTTCCTGCCCTTTAACGTACTGTGATATTTTTCAAAAAAACTCACCAATATTCTCCTCGGCAGAAATGACATAACTCACTGTAAAATAACAAATCATCTAAACGCCAGCTTTGTATTGAGCGCGTTGGCCAACGCCTTTATCAGCTGCGACCGCACCAGATAATTTGAATAAGATTTCCCGCATCACCTGGACATACAGGTTATTCTGTCCATACCTCATTAGTTACAACATTCACGCGTTCTGTTCCTTTATCCGGTGCCCTGTTCCAGTATATGTGCCCATATCCTGGGTTATTCAGGATAACCGCTTCCTTTTCGCCCTGTCCTGTCGTTCATATCCCCCTGGACAAAAATGCATTATCGGAAAAAATGTCCAAAATTTTTTTGGTGATCGGAATTTTTGTTGTCGGACGCACCTCTTCTTCAGGTCATAATTGCTGACACATCCCAAAAAACAGGAGCGGAGATTTAAAAATTGAGTCACTTACCCGCCAAAATTTTCCAGATTTCACGTAGCGTACCGTCGATACTGTATCCATCAACAAATGACTATTTTTTGAATGTGTCATTTCCTGTAACCTACTGAAAAATATCAGTGAATGACAATATCGGCGACAGCATCGGAGCTGATAGCCAGTTTCCTGAATGCATATGGCCAGAACAGTAAATTTGAACCAGGTTCTCACGTCACCAGGCGACGTGTCTGGGAAACTGGTGAACAACAGGCACAGAAAAGCCCAACTTTATGGGGGTCAGTTCAGTGAGGTTGGGCTAAGAGAAACGAATGATTAACCTGTTAATCATCATTCTCAGGGATGTGGTCGCCGTTGCAAACGCGCGGATTGCAGTTCTGGAACTGATTCGCCAGTTCATCGTTTGATGACAGCGGAAACGTAACTCAGGACAGGAAGTTCCAAATAGCTCCCAGCCAGCATATGTAATTTTCAAAGGGGCAGTTGTTAACTCTGTAATAACGCCATGTAAAGTATTCCTGCCCCCTCCATGATCCTCCATAGTATTTCTTGAGTTAATTTTCAAAAAGCTTCTGATGGTGATGCTGCCAACTTACTGATTTAGTGTATGATGGTGTTTTTGAGGTGCTCCAGTGGCTTCTGTTTCTATCAGCTGTCCCTCCTGTTCAGCTACTGACGGGGTGGTGCGTAACGACAAAAGCACCACCGGACATCAGCGCTATCTCTGCTCTCACTGCCGTAAAACATGGCAACTGCAGTTCACTTACACCGCTTCTCAACCCGGTACGCACCAGAAAATCATTGATATGGCCATGAATGGCGTTGGATGCCGGGCAACTGCCCGCATTATGGGCGTTGGCCTCAACACGATTTTACGTCACTTAAAAAACTCAGGCCGCAGTCGGTAACCTCGCGCATACAGCCGGGCAGTGATGTGATTGTCTGCGCTGAAATGGACGAACAGTGGGGCTATGTCGGGGCTAAATCGCGCCAGCGCTGGCTGTTTTACGCGTATGACAGTCTCCGGAAGACGGTTGTTGCGCACGTATTCGGTGAACGCACTATGGCGACGCTGGGGCGTCTTATGAGCCTGCTGTCACCCTTTGACGTGGTGATATGGATGACGGATGGCTGGCCGCTGTATGAATCCCGCCTGAAGGGAAAGCTGCACGTAATCAGCAAGCGATATACGCAGCGAATTGAGCGGCATAACCTGAATCTGAGGCAGCACCTGGCACGGCTGGGACGGAAGTCGCTGTCGTTTTCAAAATCGGTGGAGCTGCATGACAAAGTCATCGGGCATTATCTGAACATAAAACACTATCAATAAGTTGGAGTCATTACCGCCTTGACCATCAGATAGTTATTTTGGTGCTAGGGATACTGAGTGTGAACAGTTAGCGCGCGTCCTCGCCAGTTAGCTCGCTACGCTCGGTTACACGACGGCTACGAGTACTAGTGATAATTATTGACTGAGGTATGTGCTCTTCCTGTTTCCTTTTTTGATGTGTTGCTCTCATTTTAAACAACTTTGCGGTTTTTTGACTACTTTGCAATTTTGTTGTTGCTTTGCAATAAAATGCAAGATTAAATGAAAATATGCAAAGCAATGATTAAAGGATGTTCAGAATGAGACTCATGGAAACACTTAACCAGTGCATAAACGCTGGTCATGAAATGACGAAGGCTATCGCCATTGCACAGTTTAATGATGACAGCCCGGAAGCGAGGAAAATCACCCGACGCTGGAGAATAGGTGAAGCAGCGGATTTAGTTGGAGTATCTTCTCAGGCTATCAGGGATGCCGAGAAAGCAGGCCGGCTACCGCACCCGGATATGGAAATACGAGGACGGGTTGAGCAACGTGTTGGTTATACAATTGAACAAATTAATCATATGCGTGACGTGTTTGGTACGAGACTACGACGTGCTGAAGACGTATTTCCGCCGGTGATTGGAGTTGCTGCTCATAAAGGGGGCGTTTACAAAACCTCTGTTTCTGTTCATCTTGCTCAGGATCTGGCTCTGAAGGGATTACGTGTTCTGCTCGTGGAAGGTAACGACCCCCAGGGAACAGCATCGATGTATCACGGCTGGGTGCCAGATCTTCATATTCATGCAGAGGATACTCTCCTTCCCTTCTATCTTGGGGAAAAGGACGATGTCACTTATGCAATAAAGCCTACTTGCTGGCCTGGGCTTGACATTATTCCTTCCTGTTTGGCTCTGCACCGCATTGAAACTGAGCTAATGGGCAAATTTGATGAAGGTAAATTGCCCACCGATCCACACCTGATGCTCCGACTGGCCATTGAAACCGTCGCTCATGACTATGATGTCATTGTCATTGACAGCGCGCCTAACCTAGGTATCGGCACGATTAATGTTGTATGTGCTGCTGATGTGTTGATTGTCCCCACGCCTGCTGAGTTGTTCGACTACACTTCCGCTCTGCAGTTTTTCGATATGCTTCGTGATCTGCTCAAAAACGTAGATCTTAAAGGATTCGAGCCTGATGTACGTATTTTGCTTACCAAATACAGTAATAGTAATGGTTCTCAGTCCCCGTGGATGGAGGAGCAAATTCGGGACGCCTGGGGAAGCATGGTCCTAAAAAATGTTGTGCGTGAAACGGATGAAGTTGGTAAAGGTCAGATCCGGATGAGAACTGTTTTTGAACAGGCTATTGATCAACGCTCTTCAACAGGTGCCTGGAGAAATGCCCTTTCTATTTGGGAACCTGTCTGCAATGAAATTTTCGATCGTTTGATTAAACCACGCTGGGAGATTAGATAATGAAGCGTGCGCCTGTCATTCCAAAACATACGATTAAGACTCAACCGCTTGAAGATACTCCGTCATCGGCACCAGCTGCACCGATGGTGGATTCGTTAATTGCGCGCGTAGGAGCTATGGCTCGTGGCAATGCTATTACTTTGCCTGTATGTGGTAGGGACGTGAAATTTACCCTTGAGGTGCTCCGGGGAGATAGTGTTGAGAAGACCTCTCGGGTATGGTCAGGTAATGAACGTGACCAGGAACTGCTTACCGAAGACGCCCTGGATGATCTTATCCCTTCTTTTCTACTGACAGGTCAGCAGACACCAGCATTCGGTCGAAGAGTGTCTGGGGTCATAGAAATTGCCGATGGGAGCCGCCGTCGTAAAGCTGCTGCACTTACAGAAAGTGATTATCGAGTTCTGGTTGGTGAGCTGGATGATGAGCAGATGGCTGCATTGTCCAGATTGGGTAACGATTATAGGCCAACAAGTGCTTATGAACGTGGTCAGCGTTATGCAAGCCGATTGCAGAATGAATTTGCTGGAAATATTTCTGCGCTGGCTGATGCAGAAAATATTTCACGTAAGATTATTACCCGCTGTATCAACACAGCTAAACTGCCTAAATCAGTTGTTGCTCTTTTTTCTCATCCCGGTGAACTATCTGCCCGGTCAGGTGATGCACTTCAAAGAGCTTTTACAGATAAAGAAGAATTACTTAAGCAGCAGGCATCTAACCTTCACGAGCAGAAAAAAGCAGGAGTGATATTTGAAGCTGAAGAAGTCATCACTCTTTTAACGTCTGTGCTTAAAACGTCATCTGCCTCAAGAACTAGCTTAAGCTCACGACATCAGTTTGCTCCTGGAGCGACAGTGTTGTACAAGGGCGATAAAATGGTGTTAAACCTAGATAGATCTCGTATTCCAACTGAGTGTATAGAGAGAATTGAAGCCATTCTTAAGGAACTTGAAAAAGCGGCACTTTGATGCGGCACGTTTTAGTCTACATTTATCTGTCTTTACTTAATTTCCTTTAGCACAGGCTAGAAAACATAACTAACTGGCCTGAATATTATATCTGGGACCACGGTCCCAGTTGTATTGTCGGTCTGATAATCAGTCTGGGACCACGGTCCCACTCATATTGTCGGTCTGATAATCAGTCTGGGACCACGGTCCCACTCATATTGTCGGTCTGATTATCGGTCTGGGACCACGGGCCCACTCATATTGTTAGTCTGCTAATCAGTCTGGGACCGCGGTCCCACTCGTATTGTTGGTCTGCTAATCAGTCTGGGACCACGGTCCCACTCATATTGTCGGTCTGCTAATCAGTCTGGGACCACGGTCCCACTCATATTGTCGGTCTGCTAATCAGTCTGGGACCACGGTCCCACTCATATTGTCGGTCTGCTAATCAGTCTGGGACCACGGTCCCACTCATATTGTTGGTCTGATTATCGGTCTGGGACCACGGTCCCACTCATATTGTTAGTCTGATAATCAGTCTGGGACCGCGGTCCCACTCGTATTGTTGGTCTGCTAATCAGTCTGGGACCACGGTCTCACTTGTATTGTCGATCTGATTATCAGCGTGAGACTACGATTCCATTAATGCCTGCCAGTGAGTGTGTGGAACATATCTTGGCCAGTGGCTTGGTCTGTGATGTGCTGCGTATACCGGGTGAACCGCCCCGCCGCTTGTTTGACCGCTATATTCTGCGGGAGTTTTCTTGGAGGCACGGGATGAAATCCGCAGCATGGCGGATGCCCTGGCAAAAATCCGGAAATGATGACGATGGCGGGGAAAATCCCCGCCTTTTTCCTGCCGGTCCCCGGACAGAGCACAAAGGAAGTCGCCGCCGGCTCCGCTTTACCCGGCCATGCGGAGCATGGCCTTGTGGGGGTTCAGTTATGTGGACGTCGAGTCGTGTGCGGGCTGTGCCGTGCCTCCATCTTAGCCGGGCTGGCGTTGATGCAAGCAACTGTCTTAATGGGAGGCGGTTATCTGAAAAAAGTACGGGATAATATTATGGAATCGCCCATCTCAAGCAAAAAACTGACTCGCTTCGATACTACGCTGACAGGCTGTTTTGAGCGAGATATCTCTCGTGTCGGGCATCGACATTTTAAATGATTCTAAATAATATGAGCAGGGTCAGTCTTATTAAAGATTAAAACACCGGATAACAAGTTTTATTGATTATGGATGAAGAGAAAACTCGTGCTGAAGTGGCACACATAGAATTTATTTCATATGGTACGTCTCGAATTTTTGATAGGCGTATGAGATCCTTAGACTGGAAGCGTAAGGTTGTCACCTTCCTTGGGGTCTTTGTTCCACTGATGATAGGTTGTGCAGTTTTATCATTCGGACTTGAAGCTCCATTTCTGCCGCTTTGCATCACAATTGCCGGTGTGGCAAGTATCATGCAATTGGGGTTCTCGCTGTGGTCTTTGGTTTCCGGATGGGATCGCTCATATAGTGATTGCATGGCTTCCGTTAAGGAAAATACAGCCATTTATAACCTAGCTGGTAGTGTTCGCAAGAAAATAGGTAAGCTTGACGAAGCCAAATTGGAAATTTTGATAGACGATTTGACGGAAAAATTTGAGCGAAGGGAGCAGGAAGACTTAACTTTGTGTGTGAGTGATAAAGAACTTCGTTATGCAAACCGTATGTCCTGTTTCTACTTCAAAAAAAAATGCCATATTTGTAATGTCGTTCCCCTAACTTTGAAACCGGGAAAATGTGTTTGTGATGGTTGTGGGAAATTTTAACAAGGAGAACATATGAGTAGTGCAAAAATTCTTAACGCTTACTTCGAGGCTTCTGAAGAAGATCGAAAGGAGTTCCTACGGGTTCTTAGTCATTTTTATAAGGATAACCGAAGAGTACCTCTGCAAGAGGGCATGGAGAGCTTTGCCGTCAATGAAAGCATCCGTAAATCGCAGTCAATTAACTTTGCCCCTATGCAAGGTGGGTGTCCACTCTGCGGCAAGTAACGACCAAAGCCGCTTGACTAGCGGCTTGATAGATTTCTTTATATTGTAACTAGCATCTTTACATCCTGTTAAAAAAGTGGCTATTGCCCGCTATCTTGCAATTCTCCGTATTTGGTACAAAAACAGCCGAAAGCTGCACTATCAGCAGCTATGAGCAGCGGCCCCACTGACATCGCGGATGCTTTGTCCGTGGGAGGGCGGATCACAACAGGCCTGCGGGATAAGTTGTTCTTTCTGTCATTATGTAAAATGACCGGCAGTCATGAGATTACCTGTGATTGAAATGAGGCGTTCCACTCTTCCCCTTTTCTGAGCATGGTATTCAGAATGGTGATGAGTTTGCGCATGCAGGCGACCAGAGCAAGTTTTTTGGGTTTTCCGGCGGCAAGCAAACGCTGGTAGAACAGCTTTATGGCAGGATTAAACTGCGTAGCCACCAGAGCTGCCATGTTCAACGTTGCTCTCACTCCGGCTCTGCCACCAAACGTGGTCCGTTTCCCTCGCATTTTCCCGGAGTCTCTGTTTAGAGGAGCGACGCCAGTTAGAGCACTAATCTCCCGTCGATTGAGTTTCCCCTGTTCCGGTAGTTCGGCAATCAGCGACGCGACGGTGATATCGCCGACGCCTTTCACGCTGCCTATCAGTCTGGCCTGCTCCTGGAAGAATGCTGTCATGTGTTGTTTCATTTGCTCATTGATCCGGTCGAGCTCGTTTTGAAGCGCATCAATAATGTTATCGATACTCTTCCTGCTTTGGGGATGAGAAGGATAGAGACGATTACGCTCAGCGACCAGCATATGGTTCAACTGACGACGACGGACGACCATTGCGGCAAGTACTGCTCGTGCCTCATCTGGCAGATGCCGTATATAACGACTGCGGTCCGGATGGCGATCAATGACCAGGGCCAGTTGTGCTAGCATGGCGGCGTCAAGTTTATCTGTTTTAGCCAGATATCCCATTGAACGGGCAAAATCCCTAGCCTGTCGTGGGTTGATCACAACCACATCGTATCCTTCTGACTGAAGCTTACAGGCAATGGCTGCTTCAAGGCCACCGGTAGCTTCCATGAGAATCAGGTTAATTTTGGTGTGCTTCAGTTTATCTGTGATAACAGCGAAACCATCCTCATCGTTACCCACAGTGAATGGCTCAATCGTGTCGGTGGTGGCGATGTCCAGCGATAGTTTGGCAACATCAATACCCATGCATTGCAGATTTGGTTGACTCATATGACCCTTCCTTACGATACGAATTTGGTTTCAATCAACTGTACGGATTTGTGATGAGTGACTCAGCTCATGCGCGGGACGCTTGCATGCGGGCTTAATACCCTCGGGTTCGCACGTGCTGCATGAGCTTTGCCAGACCTACAGATTCAGTTTATGCCATCTTCAAGATATAAGGATACGCTTCGCCGCTGCGGTCACCCGGTCCCTCCTTCCCGTCTGCCGTGATTTTCCGGTCGTTTACCCGCTCAGATTTCGCGGTCTCACCCTCCAACTCCCGCCAGCCGTGTGTGTCAGGCTGCGGCTTCCCTTGCGCCCTTTGCATCCCCGCCTTATCGCCCGGCTTTTATGGAGGCACGGCACAGCCCGGTGTCGCGGAATATGTGAACAACGGAGGAAATCCCATGCAGTATGCGAAACCTGTCACTCTGAATGTTGAAGAGTGCGACCGTCTGTCTTTTCTGCCTTACCTGTTTGGCAACGATTTTCTGTATGCCGAAGCATATGTGTACGCGCTGGCGCAAAAAATGATGCCGGAATATCAGGGAGGCTTCTGGCACTTCATCCGCCTGCCGGACGGTGGCGGTTACATGATGCCGGATGGCGACCGTTTTCATCTGGTTAACGGTGAAAACTGGTTTGACCGCACGGTCAGTGCCGATGCCGCAGGCATCATTCTGACTTCCCTTGTGATTAACCGCCAGTTGTGGCTGTACCACGACAGCGGTAACGCAGGGCTGACACACCTGTACCGGATGCGTGATGCGCAGTTGTGGAGCCACATCGAATTTCACCCCGAATGTAACGCGATTTACGCGGCGCTGGACTGATTAACGGACGGGGCGGCAATGCCGCCCCTGTAAAGGAGACGAGAACATGTACTGTTAAAGAAATTATCCGCGATGTACTGGATACAGACGTGCCGGACAGTGAATGCGTTTTTGCCGTGGTGCTGACCCGTGGGAATGTGCGCCATATGGCTCAGGACTGGAACCTGTCAGACGATGAGCTGGAAACCGTCATGCAGCGGCTGGACGATGCTTTTGTATATGGCGCATGTGACAGAGTTGTTTCCGATATTGTCAATGAACTGATGGAGGAAAAGCGCGTAAACCGCCTTGTAACAGTCCCTGCGGTGCTGCTGGAAAAAGTGATGGTGATGGCTGGTAGTGAAATTTATCGCCTCCATGCTGTCGGGAGCGAGAACGGGGGCGACGGTGACGCATTTGTCAGGGAAGAACGTGAGATTATGCGGGTGATGCGTCAGGCGCTGGACGGGGAGAACGGGTAATGAATATCAGCACGGAAACCCGCGAAATTCTGCGTAATTACAAAACCGTGATTAATGCGCGGCGTCGTGAGATGGGGCAGAAACCGCTCACCACCGCGCAGATTGTTGATGAAATCTGCGATTTTGTGACGAATCAGCAGGCGGTTTTCCTCGGTGGTCACTATATCCTTCAGGGCAGCTGAAACAGGTGATACAGGGCAGGCGGTGGAGGCCGCCTGTCAGCCCGCGCGAACCCCCCTGGCAGGCTGACGCCTGCCGGAAGGGAAGCGGGCCACGCTGACGCGTCGCCCGTTACCCTTCCCGTTAGTGATGTGTCCGGAATGTTTTTTCTGATGTTATTTTTCTGTGGTTACCGTGTTTGTTATTGTTCTTCTTCTTTTTCCTCTTCCTCTTCTTTCCGTTCCTCTCCTGTTTATGGCTTTTCCGGGCGTCCCCCTGGCGGGGCGGGCTGTCGTGAACGGAGCCAGCGGAGCTGTCTCCGCCCTGGCGGGCTTCCATCCCTGACGCGAAACCATGGCTTGCAGCGACCGTTCCGGTCGCGCCGCCTCTGTCGCGCCGTGGCCTGCGCTCCCGGCATCCCGGCAAAAGGCGCCGGAATGTAAGGAGCAACGCCGTTTCGCAAACCGCGCTTCACGTCGTTGCGGCGGGTCCCTGCTCATTGCCTGCCAAGTGCCACACACCCGTATGAGTCCCTGTCGCCGGGGGCTGAGACAGCCACAACCTGCCGCACTGACTGTCCAGGGTAAATGAACAGCCCACAAAATTTTTTACCCAGAACCCGGTAAAAAATTTTGCGTTCTGCCCAGGACAGGTGCGTCAGGCCGTGGCAGTGATGCCCCTTGCGGCGAAGGTTCTCAAACGGGTGAAGTTCATACCACAGGGAATACAGCAGCAGGTTCCCGCGAAACGTCAAAACCGCGGCTCCCGAAACTCAACGGGTGATGTTCTTTAAAAATCAGGATTTATTTCAGGCTCCGGCAATACGCATTTATTTGTTCTGTCAGTCATCCGGCTGGCAGGTAATGAGAACGCAGGAACAGAAGGAGGAAAACACCGGAAAGCGTCAGATGCAGATATGAAAAAAGCAGGTCAGGGACCTGCTTAATCCACGCCGTAGAAATCGCCGCAATCGATTTTCACGGCTTCACTAACCTGTGTCATAAGGAGTTTCATTTATGACAGTAAGTATTGTTTCACCTTCCGCAGCGGCTGTAAAGCCCCGCCGTCATCCCCGTTTCAGACGCGAAGACATCCCCGCGCCGGAAATTGACCCCGTGCTGAAAGCATTCGGGCGACACATAGCCCGGAGTTTTCACCGGGGACGTGGTGTACACATCCCCGCCATGAAAAACACGGCTTTCGGGCAGGTGCTCCGCACACTTGAACTGAAACGCGCTTTTAACTGATGAGGTGAGCCGCCCCGCGAGGGGCGGCAACAGACGGAAGGAGAACATTTTATGACATTAGCAGCAATCACCATGACCGCCCCGGAAGCCGCCAGCCCTGTGCAGATGTACCGCGCGACCTACTCACCGGATGACAACAAACTGCGCCTGTATGCTGCGTCACGTCTTGACCCGGAGACGTATAAAAAAGTGCATGATGCCGGTTTTCGCTGGGCACCAAAACAGGCGCTGTTTGTGGCTCCAGCCTGGACACCGGGCCGGGAAGACGTGCTCCTCTCACTTGCCGGAGAGATTGAGGATGAAGACAGCACGCTCGCTGAACGTCAGGAAGCACGGGCGGAGCGGTTTACCGGATACAGCGGAAAGCGGGCCAGTGAATCCGCACAGGCACTTGATGAAGTGGAAAGACTGGCCGCGATGATCCCGCCCGGTCAGCCCATTCTTGTGGGGCATCACAGCGAACGCCGCGCCCGTCGTGATGCGCAGCGTATTGAAAACGGCATGAAACGTGCCGTGATGCTCGTTGAACGTGCGGAATACTGGGAAGAGCGGGCGCGGTCGGCACTGCTTCACGCGAAGTATAAAGAACGTCCGGACGTTCGCTGGCGTCGTATCAAAAAAATCGAAGCTGATTTGCGCAAGGCTGAAAAGACCATCGCGCAGTCGCAGAAATATCTGACGATATGGCGGGCTGAATCGCTGGATCTGAATATGGCAAAACTCATCAGTAGTCATGACCGTATCAGTGCCTGTTTCCCGCTGGATACGTATCCGCGCCCGGCAGAAAAAAGCCAGTATGAAGGAAGTCGATCGTTATGGTCGGCCCTGGATGATGACATCATCACCACGGAGCAGGCCCGCGAAATTGCGATCCGCTGTCATAAACGGCAGATTCAGCATCAGCAACGCTGGGTTAACCACTATCAGAACCGCCTGATCTATGAGCGTGCCATGCTGGACGAAAGCGGCGGCGTGGTTACCCGGACACAGGATTTTGAGCCGGGCGGACAGGTTTTCAGCCGGGGCGAGTGGCTGACCATCATCCGCGTGAACAAAAGCAACGGGACGGTGAGTTCAGTCACAACGCCGAATTACAGTTTTCTCGGGTACAGTGGCACGATGAAAGTGACGCCCGATCGCATTACGGACTACAAAGCACCATCGGCAGAAGAGGCTGCCGTCGCCAGTCAGGCCGCTAAGCGTCCGCCTGTTGTCAACTATCCGGGAGAAGGTTTCCGGGAAATGACAAAGGCACAGTGGGCTGCCCTGCCCCGGGACTGTAAGGCCGTGCGCAGTGTGGCAGAGGCAGAAGACCACGGGGCATATCGTTACCGCCGCACAATGGACAATAATTTCCGCCTGGTGAATGTGTATATCACCGACATGAAGATTACGGAAATCCCACAGAAATAAGGTATATCCTCCCGGGAAAATCCCCGGGGGATGACGGAGATAATGACATGTACAGTCAGTTAAGAGAACGTATCCGGCTGATGCGCGCAAGGCTGGATAACGCCGCGCCGGTTGCTGAAATCCGGGCTGAATCTCAGCTTTTTGTGACTCCTGCCCCGGTCTGTGATCGCCTGGTGACGCTGGCGGGGATCAGCAACCGTGATCACATTCTGGAACCCTCTGCCGGCACCGGGGCCATACTGCGGGCGATTAGGGATACCGCGCCGGTAGCCATGTGTGATGCGGTGGAAATCAACAGCGGGCTGGTCCGGTATCTGCGGGAAAATTTTAACGGTGTCAGGGTTCAGTGTGGCGACTTCATGGAATGGCAGCCGGTGCAGTATTACAGCCGGGTTATCATGAATCCGCCGTTCAGCCACGGGCAGGATATCCGGCATATCCTGCGGGCCTTTTCCCTGTTGCGTCCGGGTGGCGTGCTGGTCGCCGTCTGTCTCAACGGGCCACGCCAGCAGGAGAAGCTGTTACCGTTTTCTGACGTCCGCGAGGAGCTGCCGCGCGGCACATTTGCTTATACCGATGTCCCGACGATGATTATTCGTCTGCGTGCCTGAAGACTCCGGGCAGGCGGGAGGATAAATGCTCGTCTGCCCGCGCCGGGAAAAGACCGCGCGCCGGTGGCGCTGAAAGGGGCCGCGCTCACGCGCCGCCCCTTTCATTACGCGGAAATTCTGCTGTGGGCTTCTGTCTTTTCAGATCTGTCATTTGTCTGTTACTGATGATGTTCCTGCTACTGCTACTGTTTTTCTTTTTTCTGCTGCTCTGATTACTGTCTGTCTTGTTCTTCTTCTGCCTGTGCCTTTTCCGGGCGTCCCCCTGGCGGGGCGGGCTGTCGTGAACGGAGCCAGCGGAGCTGTCTCCGCCCTGGCGGGCTTCCATCCCTGACGCAAAACCCCTGGCTTGCAGCGACTGTTCCGGTCGCGCGCCTCTGTCGCGCCGTGGCCTGCGCTCCTGGCATCCCGGCAAAAGGCCGCCGGGATGTAAGGCGCAACGCCGTTTCGCAAACCGCGCTTCACGTCGTTGCGGCGGGTCCCTGCCCGTTGTTATGTCCGGTGCCATTCACCTGTTTAAGCCCCTGTCGCCGGGGGCAAAGACAGCCACAACCGTCTCCGCCAGTCCAGGGGTGAAATGCACATCCCGCAAAACTTTTTGCCCAAAAGCAGGCAAAAACTTTTGCGGTCTGCCCCCGGACAGTCGTTTCCTGCCGTGGCAGTGATGCCCCTTGCGGCGAAGGTTTTCAAAAAGGTGATGGTGAATACCGGAGGGAACAAAAGGCAGGTCCCCGCAAAACGTCAAAACCGCGGCTCCCGAAACTCAAAAGATGATGGGGCTGAAAACATCAACAGAAGGAGACACATCATGGCAGTTCGTGGCATTAACAAGGTCATTCTCGTAGGACGCCTGGGAAAAGATCCGGAAGTCCGTTACATCCCCAACGGGGGCGCAGTGGCAAACCTGCAGGTGGCCACATCAGAAAGCTGGCGTGACAAACAGACGGGGGAGATGCGGGAGCAGACAGAATGGCATCGTGTGGTGCTGTTCGGCAAGCTCGCGGAAGTGGCAGGTGAATATCTGCGCAAGGGCGCGCAGGTCTACATCGAAGGTCAGCTTCGCACCCGTAGCTGGGAGGATAACGGTATCACCCGTTACGTCACCGAAATTCTTGTTAAGACCACGGGCACCATGCAGATGCTGGGACGTGTCGCAGGTGCTCAGACTCAGCCGGAAGAGGGGCAACAGTTCAGCGGTCAGTCTCAGCCGGAACCACAGGCGGAGGCCGGTACGAAAAAAGGAGGCGCAAAAACGAAAGGCCGTGGACGTAAGGCCACGCAGCCGGAGTCGCAGCCGCAACCGCCGGAGAGTGACGATTACGGGTTTTCAGATGATACCCGTTCTGAACGACTGACTGTGACAACCGCTCCGTCCTGTGCGGGGCATCACCGGAGAGATGAGGATGAGCGAATATTTCAGAATACTTCAGGGGCTGCCTGACGGTCCTTTTACCCGCAAACATGCCGAAGCTGTTGCCGCACAGTACCGGAACGTCTTTATCGAGGATGACCACGGCGAACAGTTTCGCCTGGTTGTCCGTAATAACGGTGCAATGGTCTGGCGTACCTGGAATTTTGAGGACGGTGCCGGGTACTGGATGAACCATGCCATCCGTGATTTCGGCATTCTTAAGTAAGAGAGGTGCCGGACGGGAATGCGTCCGGCAGACATACAACCATCCCGGTCAAAGGAGAAATATATGTCGGTTACAGAGTCTAAGACAAAAACGGAGCGTAAATCCAGCCGTAAACCGTCAAAAGAGCAGGAGACTGCCCTGTCTGCCCTGCTGGCGCAGACGGCGGAAGTGAGCGTGCCGCTGGCCTCACTGATTAAATCACCACTGAATGTGCGCACGGTGCCGTATTCTGCGGAGTCTGTCAGCGAACTGGCGGAGTCCATTAAGGGCGTTGGCCTGTTGCAGAATCTGGTCGTGCATACCCTGCCTGGTGACCGTTACGGTGTCGCCGCAGGTGGTCGCCGACTGGCTGCACTCAACATGCTGGCAGAGCGTGGCATCATTCCGGCTGACTGGCCTGTCCGTGTGAAGGTCATTCCGCAGGAGCTGGCGACGGCGGCATCAATGACTGAAAACGGTCATCGTCGGGATATGCACCCTGCTGAACAGATTGCCGGATTCCGCGCAATGGCGCAGGAAGGCAAAACACCTGCACAAATCGGTGATTTGCTGGGCTATTCACCCCGCTATGTCCAGCGAATGCTGAAACTGGCTGACCTTGCGCCTGTCATCCTCGATGCGCTGGCAGAAGACCGCATCACTACCGAACACTGTCAGGCGCTGGCGCTGGAGAACGACACCGCGCGTCAGGTACAGGTGTTTGAAGCCGCCTGTCAGTCGGGATGGGGCGGAAAACCGGATGTGCGGGTTATCCGCAATCTGATTACGGAAAGTGAAGTGGCGGTGGCGGGGAACAGTAAATTCCGCTTCGTGGGGGCTGATGCTTTCTCACCTGACGAACTGCGTACTGATTTGTTCAGCGATGACGGGGACGGTTATGTCGACCGCGTGGCGCTCGATGCTGCCCTGCTGGAAAAACTCCAGGCTGTCGCTGAACACCTTCGGGAAGCCGAAGGCTGGGAATGGTGCGCCGGACGCATGGAGCCTGTCGGTGAGTGCCGTGAGGATGCCGGAACATACCGCTGTCTGCCGGAGCCGGACGCGGTGCTGACGGAGGCGGAAGAAGAACGCCTGAACGAACTGATGACGCGTTACGACGCGCTGGAAAACCAGTGTGAGGAATCCGACCTGCTGGAAGCAGAAATGAAGCTGATGCGCTGCATGGCGAAGGTCAGAGCGTGGACGCCGGAGATGCGTACCGGAAGCGGTGTGGTGGTGTCCTGGCGTTACGGTAATGTGTGTGTCCAGCGTGGTGTGCAGTTGCGCAGCGAGGATGACGCGGCTGACGACGCTGACCGCACGGAACAGGTGCAGGAGAAAGCATCAGTGGAGGAAATCAGTCTGCCACTGCTGACGAAAATGTCTTCCGAACGCACGCTGGCAGTCCAGGCGGCACTCATGCAGCAACCGGACAAATCCCTGGCACTGCTGGCATGGACGCTCTGCCTGAATGTGTTTGGCAGCGGAGCGTACAGTAAACCAGCACAAATCAGCCTGGAATGTAAACATTATTCGCTGACCAGCGATGCGCCGTCAGGGAAGGAAGGTGCCGCGTTCATGGCGATGATGGCAGAAAAAGCCCGTCTTGCGGCCCTGTTACCGGAGGGATGGTCACGGGACATGACGACGTTCCTGTCACTCAGTCAGGAGGTGCTGTTATCCCTGCTCAGTTTCTGCACCGCGTGCAGCATCCACGGCGTTCAGACCCGCGAGTGTGGTCACACGTCACGCAGCCCGCTGGACACGCTGGAGAGCGCCATCGGTTTTCACATGCGTGACTGGTGGCAGCCGACAAAAGCAAACTTCTTCGGACACCTGAAAAAGCCGCAGATTATCGCAGCTCTGAATGATGCCGGACTGTCCGGTGCCGCACGGGATGCAGAGAAGATGAAGAAAGGTGATGCGGCTGAACATGCAGAGCACCATATGAAAGACAACCGCTGGGTGCCTGGCTGGATGTGTGCACCACATCCACAGACGGATACCACTGAACGCACCGATAACCTGGCTGATGCCGCCTGATGAACAACCACACCGCCCCGCCGGAGACGGGGCAGCAGCAAGGGAGATACCGTGATGAAAACTGAACTGACCCTGAATGTATTACAGACCATGAACGCACAGGAATATGAAGATATCAGGGCTGCCGGAAGTGATGAACGCCGTGAGCTGACACACGCCGTGATGCGGGAACTGGATGCGCCGGACAACTGGACGATGAATGGCGAGTACGGCAGCGAGTTCGGCGGCTTTTTCCCCGTCTAGGTCCGTTTCACGCCTGCCCACGAACGTTTTCACCTGGCGTTATGTTCACCGGGTGATGTCTCCCAGGTCTGGGTGCTGGTTCTGGTGAATGCCGGTGGTGAGCCGTTTGCGGTGGTTCAGGTACAGCGGCGGTTTGCACCGGAAGCAGTCAGCCATTCACTGGCACTGGCGGCGTCACTGGATGCGCAGGGGTACAGCGTTAACGACATCATCCATATCCTGATGGCGGAAGGAGGTCAGGTATGAACGCACGTTCACGGGCACTGGTTCCCCTCAGCACAGAGCAACAGGCCGCATGGCGGGCGGTGGCGGAGACGGAAAAACGCCGCCATCAGGGAAACACGCTGGCGGAATATCCGTATGCGGGAGCATTTTTCCGCTGTCTGAACGGAAGCCGCCGGATTTCGCTGTCTGACCTGCGATTTTTCATGCCGTCCCTGACCGCAGAAGAACTGCACGGCAACCGTCTTCAGTGGCTGTGTGCCATCGATGTGCTGATTGAAACACAGGGCGAGGTCTGCCTCCTTCCCCTTCCCGGCGATGCAGCAGAACGCTTGTTCCCGTCGGTGCGGTTTCGTGTCAGGGAACGCAGTCGCCATAAATCCGCGCTGGTCATGCAGAAGTACAGCCGCCAGCAAGCGAGGGAGGCAGAGCAGAAAGCCCGTGCGTACCAGGTGCTGGTTGCTCAGGCTGAAATCGAACTGGCATTTCATTCACCGGAAACAGTCGGAAGCTGGCATGCACGCTGGAGTGACCGGGTGGCAGAGCATGACCTGGAACCCCTGTTCTGGCAGTGGGGCGAGCGTTTTCCGTCACTGGCCGGAATGGAACGCTGGCAGTGGCAGGATATGCCATTCTGGCAGGTTATCGCGGAAGCCAGTCTGGCAGCCAGAGAGGCCGGTCATGCTGTCCGTGAGATGGAGCGGTGGATGGTGCCGAACAAACTCCGGGAGGCAGCGTGATGCGGCAATAATCACACGGATTACCCGTGAACTGGTTGAACGACCAGATTATTTTCAGGGAAAGTGAGTGTGGTCAGCGTGCAGGGATATGAGCTATGATGTGCCCGGCGCTTGAGGCTTTCTGCCTCATGACGTGAAGGTGGTTTGTTACCGTGTTGTGTGGCAGAAGGCAGAAAGCCCCGTAGTTAATTTTTCATTAACCCACGAGGCCCCCTGTATGTCTGATCAACAACAGTATGGCCTCTTACCGTGCTTAATGCAAGGAGGAGTAAACCATGAAACTACCGGGAAACGCCCTTATCTGGTGCGTATTAATCGTGTGCTGCACGTTGTTAATATTCACACTCCTGACCCGGAATCGTCTGTGCGAAGTCCGGCTGAAGGACGGATACAGGGAGGTTACGGCAAGTTTGGCTTACGAATCCAGCGGTAAGTAGCAACCTGGAGGCGGGCGCAGGCCCGCCTTTTCAGGGCTGATGCTGGTCTGACTGCACTGAAGCGCCTTTATAAAGGGGCTGCTGGTTCGCCGGTGGCCCCTTTCTCCTTGCTGGCATTGTGCGGGCATGAACAACCAGACTGCCAGGAAGGCCGTTTCCCTCCGGGAACGGGGATGAACGTGCGCCTGCGGCGCCCGTTCTTTTCCCCCGCCTTCTCTGTTTATGACCTGTCAGAAATCACATCACCTTCCCTTTGATTATTCTCTTTTTCCTCCTGTTCTGACTCTGATTACTGCTGCCCTGATTATTGTCTGTTTTGTTGTTCTCCTGCTTATGCCTTTTCCGGGCGTCCCCCTGGCGGGGCGGGCTGTCGTGAACGGAGCCAGCGGAGCTGTCTCCGCCCTGGCGGGCTTCCATCCCTGACGCGAAACCCCGGGCTTGCAGCGACCGTTCCGGTCGCGCCGCCTCTGTCGCGCCGTGGCCTGCGCTCCCGGCATCCCGGCAAAAGGCCGCCGGGATGTAAGGGGCAACGCCGTTTCGCAAACCGCGCTTCACGTCGTTGCGGCGGGTTCCTGCCCGTTGTTGTGTCCGGTGCCATTCACCTGTTTAAGCCCCTGTCGCCGGGAGCTGATACAGCCACAACCTGCCGCACTGACTGTCCAGGGTAAATGAACAGCCCACAAAATTTTTTACCCAAAACCCGGTAAAAAATTTTGCGTTCTGCCCAGGACAGGTGCGTCAGGCCGTGGCAGTGATGCCCCTTGCGGCGAAGGTTCTCAAACAGGTGATGGTGAATACCGGAGGGAACAAACGGCAGGTCCCCGCAAAACGTCAAAACCGCGGCTCCCGAAACTCAACAGATGATGGGGGCTGAAAACCAGAGAGAGGAGAAAGCAGGATGAGTACCCGAAATATCCACGTTAACATCGCGTCGTACACGCTTCTTGTTGCCGGGAAGAAAAAATACACCGGGGAAGAGTGGGACGTCCTGGAATTCAGCAGCCTGACTGAGCTGAAAAAATATCGCAAAAGCCACCCGGAAAAGATGGCCTTCAGCTATAGCTATGCGCTCAGCCGGGGTGTGGATACGCAGTTCCGCCATATCAACATTGCGGAAGCCGATCACTTCAAACAGTTCCTGCGTCAGATTAAGCGTACCGGCCTCGATATCCGGGCTATCTGCTGACCGGATGTGATGAATATCCCTCCTGATTGTTGCAATCTTGTTAATGGAGATCGGGAGGGATGATATTAAGCGGAAAAATTTTTTATTAAATTTATTCTTTCATAAAGGAGTAGCTGTTATGCGATTAGCTTCCCGTTTTGGTCGGTATAATTCCATCCGCCGTGAACGTCCTTTAACGGATGATGAATTAATGCAGTTTGTGCCTTCGGTGTTTTCCGGTGATAAACATGAGTCCCGGAGTGAACGTTATACGTATATTCCAACAATCAATATCATCAATAAGTTACGTGATGAAGGTTTCCAGCCATTCTTTGCCTGTCAGAGTCGGGTTCGTGATTTGGGACGTCGCGAATACAGTAAACATATGTTACGTCTTCGCAGGGAAGGGCATATTAACGGGCAGGAAGTTCCTGAAATTATCCTGCTTAATTCACATGATGGTTCATCCAGTTATCAGATGATCCCCGGAATTTTTCGTTTTGTCTGCACAAATGGCCTGGTGTGCGGAAATAATTTTGGCGAAATCCGCGTTCCACATAAAGGTGATATTGTCGGGCAGGTTATCGAGGGAGCGTATGAAGTGCTCGGTGTCTTTGATAAGGTCACTGATAATATGGAGGCGATGAAAGAAATTCATCTTAACAGTGACGAGCAACATTTATTTGGCAGAGCTGCACTGATGGTCAGGTATGAAGATGAAAATAAAACGCCGGTGACGCCTGAACAGATAATTACTCCCCGTCGTCGGGAGGATAAACAGAACGATCTCTGGACAACCTGGCAGCGGGTTCAGGAGAATATGATAAAAGGTGGATTATCGGGGCGAAGTGCCTCCGGGAAAAATACCAGGACAAGAGCCATTACAGGTATTGATGGTGATATAAGAATCAACAAAGCATTATGGATGATTGCCGAACAGTTCAGGGAGTGGAAGTCGTGATAATATAGGTAAAGCCCCGAAAAATTTTCGGGGCTTTACTTATATTGTCATCCTTCGGCATTGCTATGTCGTCTGATATGCCTCAATTTCATCAACTGGCTTTTCGGTAGTCTGTAAATATTGTGCCCGCGAAAAATGGTCTGGCAGGAGGCTACGCAGTTACCGGATATATATAATATGGGTTCCCGCTTTGCGGGGCTTCGGCCAGTCAGCATTATCACTCATATGATATTTTTGTGTGTGGCCTTCCATGCCGCTGTCGCGGCATAACCGGTATTTGACAATGTATACAATATTAATTGTTCTGCACACTGTTCATTTGGGAAAGTGATTTCTTCGTGGTCGGAACCCGGATACCTTTACTGCTTTTTATCCCGGTATAAATCCGGTAAACATCTGATGCGTAGGCAAGACGCCTCTGGTTCTGGCGTTCGGTTTTCCTGAATCCGGCATTGTATGCACCAACGGCCTCCCAGGTGACGCCCCATTTTTTAAATGCTATTGCCAGATAATAAGCACCGGTATAAATGTTCATGCAGGGATCTGTTGTCATATGTTCCGGCTTAATTCCGTAGCGGGCCAGTTCGTTAAAATGCTGGGAATCTACCTGCATCAGTCCGCTGCCATATCCCGTTACCGGATTAATACCGATGGCATTAACCCGGTAACGGGATTCTTGCCATGATATTGCTCTCAGTAAATCAGGATCTATTTTGTAATCCCTGCCTGCAAGATCAAAGCAATCAGTGGCCAGACAGATCTCATTTATAAACATCAGGCAGATGGCTAACATCCATTTTTTCATTTTTCCACCTCTGGTGACTTTATCCGTAAATAATTTAACTCACTCCACAAAAAGGCTCAACAGGTTGGTGGTTCTCACCACCAAAAGCACCACACCCCACGCAAAAACAAGTTTTTGCTGATTTTTCTTTATAAATAGAGTGTTATGAAAAATTAGTTTCTCTTACTCTCTTTATGATATTTAAAAAAGCGGTATCGGCGCGGCTACAACAACGCGCCGACACCGTTTTGTAGGGGTGGTACTGACTATTTTTATAAAAAACATTATTTTATATTAGGGGGGGCTGCTAGCGGCGCGGTGTGTTTTTTTATAGGATACCGCTAGGGGCGCTGCTAGCGGTGCGTCCCTGTTTGCATTATGAATTTTAGTGTTTCGAAATTAACTTTATTTTATGTTCAAAAAAGGTAATCTCTAATGGCTAAGGTGAACCTGTATATCAGCAATGATGCCTATGAAAAAATAAATGCGATTATTGAGAAGCGTCGACAGGAAGGGGCAAGGGAAAAAGATGTCAGTTTTTCAGCAACAGCTTCAATGCTTCTTGAACTGGGGCTTCGTGTACATGAGGCTCAGATGGAGCGTAAAGAGTCTGCATTTAATCAGACTGAGTTTAATAAATTGCTTCTTGAATGCGTTGTAAAAACACAATCATCAGTAGCGAAAATTTTGGGTATTGAGTCTCTCAGTCCTCATGTCTCCGGAAATCCAAAGTTTGAATATGCCAATATGGTTGAAGATATCAGGGAGAAGGTATCATCTGAGATGGAACGATTTTTTCCAAAAAATGATGATGAATAAAAGAAATTTGACTTCGTTCAAATATCAGAGTTTTTATGATTTAAAAAGGTGACAGTACGAAAGATAATTAGTATATTAATTACGTGGTTAATGCCACGTTAAAATTTGAAATTGAAAATCGCCGATGCAGGGAGACGTGAACTCCCTGCATCGACTGTCCATAGAATCCTTTGTGAGGAGGTTCCTATGTATCCGATGGATCGTATTCAACAAAAACATGCTCGTCAAATAGATCTGCTGGAAAATCTGACGGCAGTTATTCAGGATTATCCAAATCCAGCCTGTATCAGGGACGAAACTGGAAAATTTATTTTTTGCAATACGCTGTTTCATGAGTCATTTCTTACACAAGATCAAAGTGCTGAAAAATGGCTTCTGTCGCAGAGAGATTTTTGTGAATTGATCTCTGTCACAGAGATGGAAGCATATAGGAATGAGCATACGCATCTTAATCTTGTAGAGGATGTTTTTATTCAGAACAGATTCTGGACAATATCTGTCCAGTCATTTCTTAATGGACACAGAAATATTATTCTGTGGCAATTTTATGATGCTGCTCATGTTCGTCATAAAGACAGTTATAATCAAAAAACGATTGTCAGTGATGATATCAGAAATATAATCAGAAGAATGAGTGATGATTCTTCTGTATCATCATATGTAAATGATGTCTTTTACTTATATAGCACCGGAATCAGTCATAATGCTATAGCAAGAATATTAAATATATCCATCTCCACATCAAAGAAACACGCATCTCTGATATGCGACTACTTCTCTGTTTCTAATAAAGATGAGTTAATTATCTTACTCTACAATAAAAAGTTTATTTATTATTTATACGAGAAAGCTATGTGTATCATAAATACGCGTTAATAAGGTGTTAATAAAATATAGACTTTCCGTCTATTTACCTTTTCTGATTATTCTGCAAACATAAGTGGTAACCAGAAGATAAACAGCGGGAGGTGTTATTGAAAAGATTTGGTACACGTTCTGCAACAGGTAAGATGGTAAAACTAAAATTACCTGTAGATGTGGAAAGTCTATTAATTGAGGCAAGTAACAGAAGCGGAAGAAGTCGATCGTTTGAGGCAGTAATAAGACTTAAAGATCATCTTCACCGCTATCCAAAGTTTAACAGGGCAGGGAATATCTATGGTAAGTCGCTGGTTAAGTATCTGACAATGCGTCTGGATGATGAAACTAACCAGCTACTTATTGCAGCCAAAAATCGTAGTGGATGGTGTAAAACAGATGAGGCTGCAGACAGAGTTATTGATCATTTGATCAAGTTTCCTGATTTTTATAACTCGGAGATATTCAGGGAGGCAGATAAAGAGGAAGATATAACATTTAATACACTCTAGTTTTATTCATTTATCCGAAATTGAGGTAACTTATGAATGCTGTTTTAAGTGTTCAGGGTGCTTCTGCGCCCGTCAAAAAGAAGTCGTTTTTTTCCAAATTCACTCGTCTGAATATGCTTCGCCTGGCTCGCGCAGTGATCCCGGCTGCTGTTCTGATGATGTTCTTCCCGCAGCTGGCGATGGCCGCCGGCAGCAGTGGTCAGGACCTGATGGCAAGCGGTAACACCACGGTTAAGGCGACCTTCGGTAAGGACTCCAGTGTTGTTAAATGGGTTGTTCTGGCTGAAGTTCTGGTCGGTGCTGTCATGTACATGATGACCAAAAACGTCAAGTTCCTAGCCGGTTTTGCCATCATCTCTGTATTTATTGCTGTGGGTATGGCCGTCGTTGGCCTCTGACAGGAAATAAAACGATGTCGGGAGACGAGAATAAACTTAAGAAATATCGTTTCCCGGAAACACTGACCAACCAGAGCCGCTGGTTTGGCCTGCCACTGGATGAACTGATCCCCGCAGCAATCTGTATTGGCTGGGGTATCACAACATCGAAATATCTGTTCGGTATTGGTGCAGCGGTTCTGGTTTATTTCGGGATTAAAAAACTGAAAAAAGGGCGGGGCAGTTCCTGGTTACGTGACCTGATTTACTGGTATATGCCAACAGCCCTGCTGCGCGGTATTTTTCATAATGTTCCCGATTCGTGTTTCCGGCAGTGGATTAAATAGAACTGATACCAGGATTGTTATATGGAACACGGTGCCCGTTTAAGTACCAGTCGTGTAATGGCCATCGCCTTTATATTTATGTCAGTGCTTATTGTTCTCAGCCTCTCTGTTAACGTCATTCAGGGGATGAATAACTACCGTCTTCAGAATGAGCAACGCACTGCCGTGACGCCAATGGCATTTAATGCCCCCTTTGCCGTGTCACAGAACAGTGCCGACGCCTCTTATTTACAGCAGATGGCGCTGTCATTTATTGCCCTCCGTCTGAATGTTTCATCAGAAACCGTCGATGCCTCACATCAGGCGCTTCTGCAATATATCCGCCCGGGCGCACAGAACCAGATGAAAGTTATTCTGGCTGAAGAAGCGAAGCGTATTAAAAACGATAACGTGAACTCAGCCTTTTTCCAGACCAGTGTTCGTGTCTGGCCTCAGTATGGCCGTGTGGAAATTCGAGGTGTGCTTAAAACCTGGATTGGTGATTCAAAACCTTTCACTGATATCAAACATTACATCCTTATTCTGAAGCGGGAAAACGGGGTGACCTGGCTGGATAATTTCGGGGAAACAGACGATGAGAAAAAATAATACGGCAATAATATTCGGCAGCCTGTTTTTTTCCTGCAGCGTGATGGCCGCAAACGGTACGCTGGCCCCCACCGTGGTGCCAATGGTGAACGGTGGTCAGGCCAGTATTGCCATCAGCAATACCAGCCCGAATCTGTTTACCGTTCCCGGTGATCGGATTATCGCCGTGAACAGTCTGGATGGTGCCCTGACCAATAATGAGCAGACCGCCTCCGGCGGTGTGGTGGTTGCCACCGTCAACAAAAAGCCCTTTACGTTCATTCTGGAAACAGAACGTGGTCTGAATCTTTCCATTCAGGCCGTTCCCCGTGAAGGCGCGGGGCGTACCATTCAGCTGGTCAGTGACCTGCGCGGAACCGGAGAAGAAGCCGGTGCGTGGGAAACGTCCACGCCTTACGAATCCCTGCTTGTGACCATCAGCCAGGCCGTCCGTGGCGGAAAATTACCCGCAGGCTGGTATCAGGTCCCAGTGACAAAGGAAACCCTGCAGGCCCCGGCGGGGCTGTCTTCAGTGGCAGATGCCGTATGGACGGGGAATCACCTGAAGATGGTCCGCTTTGCCGTGGAAAATAAAACGCTGTCTGCCCTGAATATCCGGGAAAGTGACTTCTGGCAGCCGGGAACCCGTGCCGTGATGTTCAGCCAGCCTGCCAGCCAGTTACTGGCAGGTGCGCGCATGGATGTGTATGTCATCCGTGACGGGGAGGGCAACTGATGGCCAGTATCAATACCATTGTGAAACGCAAGCAGTACCTGTGGCTGGGGATTGTGGTTGTCGGTACAGCCTCCGCGATTGGTGGGGCACTGTATCTGTCTGATGTGGACATGTCCGGTAACGGTGAAACCGTGGCTGAACAGGAGCCTGTGCCGGATATGACCGGTGTGGTGGATACGACCTTTGATGACAAGGTGCGTCAGCATGCCACCACCGAGATGCAGGTGACGGCAGCGCAGATGCAGAAGCAGTATGAGGAAATCCGTCGTGAGCTGGATGTTCTGAACAAACAGCGCGGTGATGACCAGCGTCGTATTGAAAAGTTGGGACAGGACAATGCCGCCCTGGCAGAGCAGGTAAAAGCCCTGGGTGCTAATCCCGTCACGGCGACCGGTGAGCCTGTACCGCAGATGCCTGCCTCACCGCCCGGCCCGGAAGGCGAACCACAGCCAGGAAACACCCCCGTATCCTTCCCGCCGCAGGGCAGCGTTGCTGTTCCACCGCCGACGGCGTTTTATCCCGGGAATGGTGTCACGCCACCACCACAGGTGACGTACCAGTCTGTGCCGGTGCCTAACCGGATACAGCGTAAGGTGTTTACCCGTAATGAGGGAAAACAGGGACCATCACTGCCGTACATTCCGTCAGGAAGTTTTGCGAAAGCCATGCTGATTGAAGGGGCGGATGCCAATGCCTCTGTCACCGGTAATGAATCCACGGTGCCGATGCAGCTGCGTATCACCGGCCTGGTGGAAATGCCGAACAGCAAGACGTATGACGCAACGGGATGTTTTGTGGGTCTGGAAGCCTGGGGGGATGTGTCCAGTGAGCGTGCCATTGTACGCACCCGCAATATCAGTTGCCTGAAGGACGGCAAAACTATTGATATGCCGATTAAGGGGCATGTCAGCTTCCGGGGTAAAAACGGTATCAAGGGCGAAGTGGTGATGCGTAACGGCAAAATCCTCGGCTGGGCATGGGGCGCGGGATTTGTTGACGGTATTGGTCAGGGAATGGAGCGCGCCTCCCAGCCGGCTGTCGGGCTGGGTGCCACAGCCGCTTACGGGGCTGGTGATGTCCTGAAAATGGGTATCGGTGGCGGCGCATCGAAAGCCGCACAGACGCTCAGTGACTACTACATCAAACGTGCCGAACAGTATCACCCGGTGATACCGATTGGTGCGGGCAACGAAGTGACCGTGGTGTTCCAGGACGGCTTCCAGCTGAAAACCGTGGAAGAGATGGCGCTGGAACGCACGCAGAGCAGAGCGGAAGAAGACAATCCGGAAAGTCCGCTTCCTGTTCCGCCATCGGCTGAAAGTCATCTTAACGGCTTTAATACTGACCAGATGCTGAAGCAGCTGGGCAACCTGAATCCGCAGCAGTTTATGTCCGGCAGCCAGGGAGGGGGCAACGATGGCAAATAATATGTCGTCCCGTCAGGCGTGCCATGCCGCCCGGTATGTTGTCGCCCGGGTTCTGCGAGGACTGTTCTGGTGTCTGAAGTACACCGTCATTCTGCCACTGGCCACAATGGCCCTGATGGCTCTGTTTGTTTTATGGAAGGACAACACCACGCCGGGGAAATTACTGGTTAAGGAGATTAACTTCGTAAGACAAACAGCACCTGCCGGACAGTTCCCGGTCAGTGAATGCTGGTTTTCTTCCTCTGATTCTTCAGGCAGATCAGAAATACAGGGTATCTGCCATTACCGCGCGGCTGATGCTGCAGATTATGTCAGGGAGACTGACCGGTCACTGATGCAACTGGTCACCGCATTATGGGCAACACTGGCACTGATGTATGTCTCGCTGGCAGCGATCACCGGGAAATATCCGGTGCGACCCGGAAAAATGAAATGTATCCGGGTGGTAACCGCAGATGAACATCTGAAGGAAGTTTATACGGAAGACGCTTCCCTGCCGGGAAAAATCAGGAAATGCCCTGTTTATCTTCCTGATGACAGAACAAACAGAAACAACGGAGATAAAAATGAACATGCGTAATATTAATGTTATTACAGCCCTCTCTGTGCCGGGTAAAACCGTGTCAGATGATTTTATGCATGCTGTTCTCAGTAACTGCGCCACAAGAATCGTACTTCCTGCACCGGAGAAATTCGGTTCTGAGTCATTGCCGGACAATTTTAATATGACTGCTGTCGGTGTGATGAAGAATTCAGAAATATAAGGAACCCTTCGATGAATAAGCTGGTTTCTGATGGCAGCGTCAAAAAAATAAATTATCCGGTGCTGTATGAGTCCGGAATAACACCTCCGTTATGTGAAGTCAGTGCACCAGAACCTGATGCGGGTGGGAAACGCATTGTGGCATATGTTTATAAATCATCACGGAGTACGGTTTTTGAAAATCCTGACATTGTAAAAACCTGTACGGTCAGGGATTTGAAGAAGGATTTTGTGAACTGCGATGAGAAAGGTGAGGGACAATGAAACAGATTTCTTTCTTTATTCCTCTGCTGGGGACCTTATTACTTTCCGGCTGTGCCGGAACCAGTACGGAATTTGAGTGTAACGCCACCACATCCGATACCTGTATGACGATGGAGCAGGCCAATGAGAAGGCCAAAAAACTGGAGCGGTCCTCAGAAGCAAAGCCGGTTGCGGCATCACTGCCGCGCCTGGCTGAAGGGAACTTCCGGACAATGCCGGTGCAGACCGTCACCGCGACCACTCCGTCCGGCAGCAGACCTGCGGTGACAGCACATCCGGAGCAGAAACTGCTGGCACCTCGCCCGCTGTTTACCGCTGCCCGGGAAGTGAAAACGGTTGTTCCGGTCAGTTCAGTTACGCCGGTAACACCTCCTCGTCCGCTAAGAACGGGTGAGCAGACGGCAGCATTATGGATAGCGCCTTATATTGATAACCAGGATGTTTATCATCAGCCATCCAGCGTGTTTTTTGTTATTAAACCGTCTGCGTGGGGAAAACCACGTATTAATTAACTGGCCCTGAAGTTGTATATCAGCCGGCAATGCCGGCGGGCTTTCTGTATTCAAAATCTGCCTGTAAAACGAGTGCCCTGTGCGTGAAAAGGGATGGGCGGTAGCGTGTCAGAATATGTCGGGAGGAATATTCCGTGAGTGATGAAGCCGATGAAGCATATTCAGTGACAGAACAACTGACCATGACAGGAATAAACCGGATACGCCAGAAAATAAATGCTCATGGTATTCCTGTTTATCTCTGTGAAGCATGCGGAAATCCTATTCCGGAAGCCCGGCGGAAAATATTTCCCGGTGTGACGTTGTGCGTTGAATGTCAGGCGTATCAGGAAAGACAGAGAAAACATTATGCATAAGTCAGTCGCAGAACATAGTGATTTAATTCCGGATGAACATGAGTGGATATTCAGAAAACAGAAATCTTTGTATATGCGCCGGGAAATGGCGCGTTAATTACAGGTATTCCCTTCATGGCTACCGCATTTCTCGCTTTATTTTTCAACTAAGGAATTCATGTGAATAACCCACTTGAGGCCGTCACTCAGGCGGTTAACTCCCTCGTCACAGCACTGAAACTGCCTGACGAATCCGCAAAGGCCAATGAAGTTCTGGGCGAAATGAGCTTCCCGCAGTTCAGCCGTCTGCTGCCGTACCGTGATTACAACCAGGAATCCGGTCTGTTCATGAATGACACCACGATGGGCTTTATGCTGGAAGCCATTCCCATCAATGGGGCGAATGAGTCCATTGTGGAGGCCCTCGATCACATGCTGCGCACCAAACTGCCGCGCGGTATTCCGTTGTGTATCCATCTGATGTCCAGTCAGCTGGTTGGTGACAGGATTGAATACGGGCTGCGTGAGTTCTCCTGGTCAGGTGAACAGGCTGAACGGTTTAACGCCATTACCCGGGCCTATTATATGAAAGCGGCAGCGACACAGTTTCCGCTGCCGGAGGGGATGAATCTGCCCCTGACCCTGCGCCATTACCGGGTGTTTATCTCGTACTGTTCTCCTTCGAAGAAAAAAAGCCGGGCCGACATTCTGGAAATGGAAAACCTGGTGAAAATCATCCGGGCGTCGTTACAGGGGGCCAGTATCACCACACAGACGGTGGATGCACAGGCCTTTATCGATATTGTCGGGGAGATGATTAACCATAACCCGGACTCCCTGTACCCGAAAAGACGCCAGCTGGACCCGTATTCTGATCTGAATTATCAGTGTGTGGAGGACAGTTTTGACCTGAAAGTCCGGGCTGATTACCTGACGCTGGGCCTGCGTGAGAGCGGCAGGAACAGTACGGCCCGCATCCTGAATTTCCATCTGGCCCGTAACCCGGAAATCGCTTTTTTGTGGAACATGGCCGACAACTACAGCAACCTGCTGAACCCGGAGTTGTCCATCTCCTGCCCGTTCATCCTGACGCTGACTCTGGTGGTGGAAGACCAGGTGAAAACCCACAGCGAAGCCAACCTGAAGTACATGGACCTGGAGAAAAAGTCGAAGACCTCCTATGCCAAATGGTTTCCGTCCGTGGAGAAAGAAGCGAAGGAGTGGGGGGAACTGCGTCAGCGGCTGGGCTCCGGTCAGTCCTCTGTCGTGTCCTACTTCCTCAACATCACAGCCTTCTGCAAGGACAATAATGAAACGGCACTGGAAGTGGAGCAGGACATCCTGAACAGCTTCCGTAAAAACGGTTTTGAGCTGATTTCACCGCGCTTTAACCACATGCGCAATTTCCTGACCTGTCTGCCCTTTATGGCCGGGAAAGGGTTGTTTAAACAGCTGAAAGAGGCCGGAGTGGTACAGCGCGCAGAGAGCTTTAATGTGGCCAACCTGATGCCGTTAGTGGCGGATAACCCCCTGACACCGGCAGGTCTGCTGGCACCCACCTACCGTAACCAGCTGGCGTTTATCGATATTTTCTTCCGGGGGATGAATAACACCAACTATAACATGGCGGTCTGTGGCACCTCCGGGGCCGGTAAAACCGGGCTGATACAGCCACTTATCCGCAGCGTGCTGGACTCCGGAGGCTTTGCCGTGGTGTTCGACATGGGGGATGGATACAAGTCCCTGTGTGAGAACATGGGCGGGGTGTATCTGGACGGTGAAACCCTGCGCTTTAACCCGTTTGCGAACATCACCGATATTGACCAGTCAGCGGAGCGTGTCCGTGACCAGCTGTCGGTGATGGCCAGCCCCAACGGTAACCTGGATGAAGTGCATGAAGGTCTGCTGCTGCAGGCAGTCAGGGCATCATGGCTGGCCAAAGAGAACAGGGCACGTATTGATGACGTGGTGGATTTCCTGAAAAACGCCAGTGACAGCGAGCAGTATGCCGAGTCACCGACCATCCGCAGCCGTCTGGACGAAATGATTGTGCTGCTTGACCAGTACACTGCTAACGGCACTTATGGCCAGTATTTCAACTCCGATGAGCCGTCCCTGCGGGATGATGCGAAAATGGTGGTGCTGGAGCTGGGCGGACTGGAAGACCGTCCGTCCCTGCTGGTTGCGGTGATGTTCAGCCTTATCATTTACATTGAGAACCGGATGTACCGCACGCCGCGTAACCTCAAGAAACTGAACGTCATTGATGAAGGCTGGCGTCTGCTGGACTTCAAAAATCACAAGGTCGGTGAATTTATTGAGAAAGGCTACCGTACCGCCCGCCGTCATACCGGTGCCTATATCACCATCACCCAGAACATCGTCGACTTTGACTCTGACAAGGCCTCCAGTGCGGCCCGTGCAGCATGGGGTAACTCCTCCTACAAAATTATCCTCAAACAGAGTGCGAAGGAGTTCGCGAAATACAACCAGCTGTATCCGGACCAGTTCCTGCCACTGCAGCGTGACATGATTGGTAAGTTCGGTGCGGCCAAAGATCAGTGGTTCAGTTCCTTCCTGCTGCAGGTGGAAAACCATTCCTCCTGGCACCGCCTGTTTGTGGACCCGTTAAGCCGCGCCATGTACAGCTCTGACGGCCCGGATTTTGAGTTTGTGCAGCAGAAACGTAAAGAGGGGCTGAGTATTCATGAGGCAGTGTGGCAGCTGGCGTGGAAGAAGTCAGGGCCGGAGATGGCTTCGCTGGAAGCCTGGCTGGAAGAACATGAGAAATACAGGAGTGTTGCATGACCACAACGCAAAAAACGACTGACGTTACAGCCCCCCGACGCAGCCACTGGTGGTGGACGGTGCCGGGATGCCTGGCAATGGTGTTACTGAACGCAGCCATCAGTTACGGCATTGTCAGACTGAACGCACCGGTGACTGCCGCCTTCAACATGAAACAGACCGTGGATGCGTTTTTTGACAGCGCCAGTCAGAAACAACTGTCAGAAGCACAGTCAAAAGCCCTTTCAGCGCGTTTTAACACGGCACTGGAAGCCAGCCTGCAGGCATGGCAGCAGAAACACCACGCGGTCATTCTGGTGTCGCCTGCCGTGGTACAGGGGGCTCCGGATATCACCCGGGAAATCCAGCAGGATATCGCCCGGCGAATGAGGGCGGAGCCATGAGATGCCGGGGGCTGATTGCCCTGCTGATATGGGGGCAGAGTGTGGCCGCCGCCGATCTTGGTACCTGGGGCGATCTGTGGCCGGTAAAGGAGCCGGACATGCTGACGGTGATCATGCAGCGCCTGACGGCACTGGAGCAGTCCGGTGAGATGGGCCGGAAAATGGATGCCTTTAAGGAGCGGGTGATCCGCAACAGTCTGCGGCCCCCTGCCGTGCCCGGTATCGGACGCACGGAGAAATACGGCAGCCGGTTGTTTGACCCGTCCGTCAGACTGGCTGCGGATATCCGGGATAACGAAGGGCGGGTGTTTGCCCGTCAGGGTGAAGTGATGAATCCGCTGCAGTATGTTCCTTTTAACCAGACGCTGTATTTCATCAATGGCGATGATCCGGCGCAGGTGGCCTGGATGAAACGCCAGACGCCGCCCACACTGGAGAGCAAAATTATCCTCGTGCAGGGCAGTATCCCGGAGATGCAGAAGTCTCTGGACAGCCGTGTTTACTTTGACCAGAACGGTGTGCTCTGCCAGCGCCTCGGCATTGATCAGGTCCCGGCACGGGTGAGCGCCGTTCCCGGCGATCGCTTCCTGAAGGTGGAATTTATTCCGGCAGAGGAGGGCAGAAAATGAAGCGAAGCCTGTGGCTGCTGATGTTATTCCTTCTCGCCGGTCATGTCCCTGCAGCGTCTGCGGATTCTGCCTGTGAGGGGCGTTTTGTAAACCCGATCACGGATATCTGCTGGAGCTGTATTTTCCCGCTCTCGCTGGGCAGTATCAAAGTCAGTCAGGGTAAGGTCCCCGACACGGCGAACCCGTCGATGCCCATTCAGATTTGTCCGGCACCGCCGCCGCTGTTCAGGCGTATCGGGCTGGCCATTGGTTACTGGGAGCCGATGGCGCTGACGGACGTCACCCGATCACCGGGATGCATGGTTAACCTGGGCTTCAGCCTGCCGGCTTTTGGTAAAACGGCACAGGGAACGGCGAAAAAGGATGAGAAGCAGGTGAACGGGGCGTTCTATCACGTTCACTGGTACAAATACCCGCTGACGTACTGGCTTAACATCATCACATCGCTGGGCTGTCTGGAAGGTGGTGACCTGGATATCGCTTATCTTTCTGAAATCGACCCCACCTGGACGGACAGCAGCCTGACCACCATTCTCAATCCGGAAGCTGTCATCTTTGCCAATCCGATAGCACAGGGGGCCTGTGCAGCAGATGCCATTGCCAGCGCCTTTAATATGCCTCTCGATGTTCTGTTCTGGTGTGCCGGTTCGCAGGGCAGTATGTACCCGTTCAATGGCTGGGTGAGTAATGAGTCCAGTCCGTTGCAGTCCTCCCTGCTGGTCAGTGAACGCATGGCGTTCAAGCTGCACCGTCAGGGCATGATTATGGAAACCATCGGGAAAAATAACGCCGTCTGTAATGAATATCCGTCCCCAATCCTGCCCAAAGAACGCTGGCGTTACCAGATGGTGAATATGTACCCGGACAGCGGACAGTGCCACCCGTTCGGGCGCAGTGTGACCCGCTGGGAAACCGGGAAAAATCCGCCCAATACAAAGAAAAACTTCGGCTACCTGATGTGGCGTAAACGTAACTGTGTCTTCCTGTGAGGTGAATGATGAAGCTGAGTATGAAATCTCTGGCAGCACTGCTGATGATGCTGAACGGGGCGGTTATGGCGTCAGAAAACGTGAACACTCCTGAAAACCGCCAGTTCCTGAAGCAGCAGGAAAATTTAAGCAGACAACTGCGTGAAAAACCTGACCATCAGCTGAAAGCCTGGGCGGAGAAGCAGGTGCTGGAAAACCCCCTTCAGCGTTCAGATAACCATTTCCTGGATGAGCTGGTTCGTAAACAGCAGGCTTCGCAGGACGGGAAACCCCGGCAGGGTGCTCTGTATTTTGTGTCGTTTTCCATTCCCGAAGAGGGGCTGAAACGAATGCTGGGCGAAACCCGGCACTACGGTATACCCGCCACACTGCGGGGCATGGTGAACAATGACCTGAAGACCACCGCTGAAGCCGTGCTGTCCCTGGTGAAAGACGGCGCGACTGATGGTGTTCAGATCGACCCGACGCTGTTTTCACAGTACGGCATTCGCAGTGTACCGGCACTGGTGGTGTTCTGCAGTCAGGGATACGACATCATCCGGGGAAACCTGCGGGTCGGCCAGGCGCTGGAGAAAGTGGCCGCCACGGGTGACTGCCGGCAGGTGGCTCATGATTTACTGGCAGGGAAAGGAGTTTCCGGGAAATGAAACGTATTTTACCTCTGATACTGGCTCTGGTTGCCGGCATGGCACAGGCTGACAGCAACAGTGATTACCGGGCCGGTTCTGATTTTGCTCACCAGATCAAAGGGCAGGGAAGCAGCAGTATTCAGGGCTTTAAGCCACAGGAGAGTATCCCCGGCTATAACGCGAATCCGGACGAGACAAAATACTACGGTGGCGTGACTGCCGGCGGGGATGGCGGCCTGAAAAATGACGGCACCACGGAATGGGCGACCGGTGAAACCGGAAAAACCATCACAGAGTCATTCATGAACAAGCCGAAAGACATTCTTTCACCGGATGCACCGTTTATCCAGACCGGCAGGGATGTGGTGAACCGGGCTGACAGCATTGTGGGAAACACCGGGCAGCAGTGCAGTGCGCAGGAGATTAGCCGGAGTGAATACACGAATTACACCTGTGAGCGGGATTTACAGGTGGAGCAGTACTGCACACGAACTGCCCGTATGGAGCTGCAGGGGAGTACCACATGGGAAACCCGGACGCTGGAGTATGAAATGAGTCAGCTACCTGCACGTGAAGTGAATGGTCAGTATGTTGTCTCCATTACCTCTCCCGTTACCGGTGAAATTGTCAATGCGCATTACAGCTGGAGTCGTACTTACCTGCAGAAGAGTGTACCTATGACAATTACAGTACTGGGAACCCCACTGAGCTGGAATGCCAAATACTCAGCAGATGCCTCATTTACACCAGTACAGAAAACACTGACTGCCGGTGTTGCTTTTACGTCATCTCACCCCGTCCGGGTCGGGAATACAAAATTCAAACGTCATACGGCAATGAAGCTGCGTCTGGTTGTCAGGGTAAAAAAAGCCTCGTACACCCCGTATGTTGTCTGGTCTGAAAGCTGCCCGTTCAGCAAGGAGCTGGGGAAACTGACAAAAACAGAATGTACGGAGGCTGGCGGGAACAGGACGCTGGTGAAAGACGGTCAGTCATACAGCATGTACCAGAGCTGCTGGGCATACCGGGACACGTATGTCACACAGTCAGCAGACAAGGGAACCTGTCAGACCTACGCCGACAATCCTGCCTGTACCCTGGTGTCACACCAGTGCACCTTTTACTCCGAAGAAGGTGCCTGTCTGCATGAATATGCCACGTACTCCTGTGAGTCAAAAACATCCGGGAAAGTGATGGTCTGTGGGGGAGACGTCTTCTGTCTCGATGGCGAATGCGATAAGGCTCAGAGCGGGAAGAGTAATGATTTTGCCGAAGCCGTTTCTCAGCTGGCGGCACTGGCCGCAGCAGGTAAGGATGTTGCGGCGCTGAACGGGGTGGATGTCCGTGCTTTCACCGGTCAGGCGAAATTTTGTAAGAAGGCTGCAGCCGGATACAGCAACTGCTGTAAGGACAGCGGCTGGGGACAGGATATCGGGCTGGCCAAATGCAGCAGTGATGAAAAAGCCCTGGCTAAAGCAAAATCAAACAAACTGACCGTCAGTGTCGGAGAGTTCTGTTCGAAGAAAGTGCTGGGTGTCTGCCTGGAGAAAAAACGCAGTTACTGTCAGTTTGATTCGAAGCTGGCGCAGATAGTCCAGCAGCAGGGGCGCAACGGACAGCTGCGTATCAGTTTTGGCAGTGCGAAGCATCCTGACTGTCGGGGGATTACGGTTGATGAGCTGCAGAAAATTCAGTTCGACAGACTGGATTTCACTAACTTCTACGAAGACCTGATGAATAACCAGAAAATCCCGGACAGTGGTGTTCTGACGCAGAAAGTGAAAGAGCAGATTGCTGACCAGCTGAAACAGGCAGGACAGTAAGGTAGGGAAAATAACCGGGGAAAATGATGAAAGTCATATTCACGTCGAACCGTTTTATTGATTTTCTTATCCGGCTTTTGATTACAGCGATTGTCATTTCCCCGGTAATTATCTGGTCGTGGGATACGGTAAAAGAAACCACTGCAGGTGAGATACTTGCTGCTGCTTTCGTTATTTTTTACTCCGGTGTGCTCCTGTTTATTCTGTATTTTTGTTTTTCTGCCCTGACTGACCTGCAGAAACCTGATGAAAGAAAAAGTGATGAAAGGAATGAAGATGAATAAAGCATTACTGCCACTGTTACTCTGCTGCTTTATTTTTCCGGCGTCAGGAAAAGATGCAGGCTGGCAGTGGTATAACGAGAAAATAAATCCGAAGGAAAAAGAAAATAAACCAGTACCTGCAGCCTCCCGTCAGGAGCCGGACATTATGCAGAAACTGGCCGCACTGCAGACGGCAACAAAGCGGGCGCTGTATGAAGCTATTCTGTATCCCGGCGTGGATAATTTTGTGAAATATTTCCGGCTGCAGAATTACTGGACTCAGCAGGCCGGGCTTTTCACCATGAGCGCCAAAAAAGCCATGCTGGCGCATCCCGAACTGGACTATAACCTGCAGTACAGCCATTACAACGGCACGGTCCGGAACCAGCTGGCGGCAGACCAGGTGCAGCAGCGACAGGCCATTGCGAAACTGGCTGAACACTACGGCATCATGTTCTTTTACCGGGGGCAGGACCCCATCGACGGGCAGCTGGCGCAGGTCATTAATGGCTTCAGGGATACCTATGGTCTGAGTGTTATTCCCGTTTCCGTGGATGGCGTGATTAATCCGCTGTTGCCGGATTCCAGGACTGACCAGGGGCAGGCGCAGCGCCTCGGCGTGAAATATTTCCCGGCCATGATGCTGGTTGACCCGAAACAGGGCAGTGTTCGCCCGTTATCATACGGTTTTATTTCGCAGGACTACCTGGCAAAACAATTCCTGAACGTTTCTGAAGATTTTAAACCCAATTTTTAATCGCGGATTTGATTTATGAGTGAAGATTGTTTGAAAATGTTTACAGGTGTTGTTCTGTTAATATTTGTCATTATTGCCGGTTATTTCTTTTCTGAGCGTAATGACAGGAAAATGTTTCTCCTGAGCTCACTGGTTTTCCTTGTTATTAATATCGCGTGTTTATATGTACTGACTGCCAGTCTCTGGTTTCTGTGTGGTGCAATTATGAATCAGGGCGCAGCAATGGTTGTTCCAATGGTTATTTGCTCATTACCGAACGTTACGAGCTTCGACGGGTTCAGAAGAATATTTATCTGTATTATGTTGTCATCAGTATGGTCCGGAGTGATGTGGTTTTTTATAAGGGGGCTTATGACAGGCTAAGTCATATAAAACGGTAATAAAAACCATACAAAATAATGAGGTTGATCTGATTAATATCACACAAACGCGAATATTACAGACATAAATACTCTCATGTAAATAATAACCGGAGTTTAACATGATAAGTAAACGCAGATTCTCTTTACCCCGGCTTGATATTACGGGAATGTGGGTATTTTCCCTGGGTGTCTGGTTTCATATCGTCGCCCGTCTTGTTTACAGCAAACCCTGGATGGCTTTTTTTCTGGCGGAGTTGATTGCGGCCATCCTTGTGCTGTTCGGCGCATACCAGGTGCTGGATGCATGGATTGCCCGTGTCAGCCGGGAAGAGCGTGAGGCACTGGAAGCCAGGCAACAGGCCATGATGGAAGGGCAGCAGGAGGGCAGACATGTCTCTCATTAAATCACTGTTGTTCACCCTGTTGCTGGCAGCCGCTGCCGTGCAGGCCTCCACCCGGGATGAAATTGAACGACTCTGGAATCCGCAGGGCATGGCCGCGCAGCCTGCACAACCGGCAGCAGGCACGTCAGCCAGGACAGAAAAGCCAGCCCCCCGCTGGTTCCGCCTCAGCAACGGCAGGCAGGTTAACCTGGCCGACTGGAAGGTGGTGCTGTTTATGCAGGGGCATTGCCCTTACTGTCACCAGTTTGACCCGGTACTGAAACAGCTGGCACAGCAGTACGGCTTTTCCGTTTTTCCCTACACCCTGGATGGTCAGGGGGATACCGCCTTTCCGGAGGCATTGCCGGTGCCACCGGACGTGATGCAGACCTTCTTCCCGAATATCCCGGTGGCCACACCGACCACCTTCCTGGTCAACGTCAACACGCTTGAGGCATTACCGCTTTTACAGGGGGCAACGGATGCTGCCGGTTTTATGGCGCGGATGGATACCGTTCTGCAGATGTACGGAGGGAAAAAAGGTGCGAAATAAGCAGGTGGTGTTACTCATTGCCGGAATATCCGGCATCGCGACGGGAATAATCGTCAGCCTGAATATCCCCTTTATCCATCAGGGGCTTTTTTATCCCGCCAGCCCTGTAGAAATTGTCGTTTCGCTGTGCCTTACCTTTTCTGTTTCTGTTGTGTTTTTTGTGGTGGCAATTGTGGGATGGATTTCGGTGTCTGAAATATATTACAGCCGCAGGACTGGACGGAAATATCGGGATATTCCTGCTGAAATGTCGTATGCGCCGGGAGAACACATTAAGGGAGGGCAAGAATGATGCCACGCATTAAACCTCTTCTGGTTCTTTGTGCTGCTTTACTGACGGTCACACCCGCAGCGTCAGCGGATGTGAACAGCGACATGAATCAGTTCTTTAACAAGCTGGGCTTCGCCTCCAATACCACACAGCCGGGCGTCTGGCAGGGGCAGGCCGCCGGTTATGCTTACGGTGGCTCCCTGTATGCCCGTACTCAGGTCAAAAATGTTCAGCTGATTTCCATGACGCTGCCGGATATCAATGCCGGATGTGGCGGCATCGACGCCTATCTCGGCTCGTTCAGTTTTATTAATGGCGAGCAGCTGCAGCGTTTTGTTAAGCAGATTATGAGCAATGCTGCCGGTTACTTTTTTGACCTTGCCCTGCAGACAACGGTGCCGGAAATCAAAACCGCAAAAGACTTCCTGCAGAAAATGGCAAGCGACATTAACAGTATGAACCTCAGTTCCTGCCAGGCGGCACAGGGGATTATCGGCGGGCTCTTCCCCCGGACGCAGGTGTCCCAGCAGAAAGTCTGTCAGGACATTGCCGGTGAGAGCAATATTTTTGCTGACTGGGCGGCTTCCCGGCAGGGATGTACCGTTGGCGGGAAATCTGACAGTGTCAGGGATAAAGCCAGCGACAAGGATAAGGAGCGGGTGACCAAAAACATCAACATCATGTGGAATGCGCTTTCCAAAAACAGAATGTTTGACGGCAACAAAGAGCTGAAAGAGTTTGTGATGACGCTGACCGGCTCACTGGTGTTTGGTCCTAACGGCGAAATCACACCCTTGTCAGCCAGAACCACTGACCGCTCAATTATCCGGGCCATGATGGAAGGCGGCACAGCAAAAATTTATCACTGCAACGATTCTGATAAATGCCTGAAAGTGGTGGCAGACACACCGGTGACCATCAGCCGGGATAATGCACTGAAGTCTCAGATTACTAAACTTCTGGCCAGCATTCAGAACAAGGCGGTCAGTGACACGCCTCTGGATGACAAGGAAAAAGGCTTTATTTCCAGTACCACCATCCCCGTCTTCAAATACCTGGTTGACCCGCAGATGCTCGGTGTTTCCAACAGTATGATTTACCAGCTGACGGACTATATCGGTTACGACATCCTGCTGCAGTACATTCAGGAGCTGATACAGCAGGCCCGGGCGATGGTGGCCACAGGAAATTATGACGAAGCAGTTATCGAACATATTAACGACAACATGAATGATGCCACCCGGCAGATTGCGGCGTTTCAGTCGCAGGTGCAGGTACAGCAGGATGCGCTGCTGGTTGTCGATCGTCAGATGAGCTACATGCGTCAGCAGCTTTCCGCCCGCATGCTCAGTCGTTACCAGAACAACTATCACTTCGGAGGGAGCACGCTGTGAATGAAGTTTATGTGATTGCCGGTGGTGAGTGGTTGCGGAATAACCTGAACGCCATTGCCGCCTTTATGGGAACCAGGACGTGGGATTCCATTGAAAAAATTGCGCTCACATTGTCTGTTCTCGCGGTGGCCGTGATGTGGGTACAGCGGCACAACGTGATGGATTTGCTGGGCTGGGTGGCCGTGTTTGTGCTTATCAGCCTGCTGGTTAATGTCCGCACATCGGTGCAGATTATTGATAACAGTGACCTGGTCAAAGTTCACCGGGTGGATAATGTACCGGTCGGACTGGCGATGCCACTTTCACTGACGACCCGTATCGGGCATGCAATGGTGGCCAGTTACGAGATGATCTTCACGCAACCGGACAGTGTCACCTACAGCAAAACGGGGATGCTGTTTGGCGCAGAACTGGTATCAAAAAGCACCGACTTTTTGTCCCGCAATCCGGAAATCGCCAATCTTTTCCAGGATTATGTGCAGAACTGCGTGATGGGGGATATTTACCTGAACCACAAATACACGCTGGAGGAGCTGATGGCCTCCGCTGATCCCTACACGCTGATTTTTTCCCGCCCCAGCCCGCTGCGGGGCGTTTATGACAGCAATAATAATTTCGTGACCTGTAAGGACGCGTCGGTTTTGCTGAAAGACAAGCTGAATCTGGATACACAGAGTGGCGGAAAAACCTGGCATTATTATGCCCAGCAGCTATTTGGTGGACGCCCTGATCCGAACCTGTTGTTCAGTACGCTGATTGGCGACAGTTACAGTTACTTCTATGGCTCAAGTAAATCAGCCAGCCAGATCATCCGCCAGAATGTCACCATCAATGCGCTGAAGGAGGGGATCACCAGTTATGCCGCGCGTAATGGTGATTCAGCCAGCCTGGTGAATCTGGCCACCACGTCATCGATGGAGAAGCAACGTCTGGCACATGTCTCCATCGGTCATGTGGCGATGCGGACACTGCCCATGACGCAGACCATCCTGACGGGGATCGCCATCGGTATTTTCCCGCTTCTGGTACTGGCGGCTGTCTTCAACAAACTGACGCTGTCCGTCCTGAAAGGCTATGTGTTTGCCCTGATGTGGTTGCAGTCATGGCCAATGTTGTACGCCATTCTGAACAGCGCCATGACATTTTATGCGAAGCAGAATGGTGCACCGGTGGTGCTCTCGGAAATTTCACAGATACAGCTGAAATACTCCGATCTGGCTTCCACTGCCGGGTATCTTTCCATGATGATCCCGCCATTATCCTGGATGATGGTCAGGGGACTCGGGGCCGGATTTTCCAGTGTGTACAGCCATTTCGCTTCCTCTGCTATCAGCCCGACTGCCAGTGCGGCAGGTAGTGTGGTTGACGGTAATTACTCCTACGGCAACATGCAGACGGAAAACGTGAACGGATTCAGCTGGAGCACCAACAGCACCACGTCGTTTGGTCAGATGATGTACCAGACCGGCAGTGGCGCAACCGCCACACAGACTCGTGACGGTAATATGGTGATGGATGCGAGCGGGGCGATGTCCCGTTTACCGGTCGGTATCAATGCAACGCGTCAGATTGCGGCGGCACAACAGGAAATGGCCCGGGAGGCGTCGAACAGAGCAGAAAGCGCCCTGCATGGGTTCAGCAGCAGTATTGCCAGTGCCTGGAACTCGCTCAGTCAGTTTGGTTCTAACCGGGGGAGCAGTGATTCTGTCACCGGTGGTGCTGACAGCACGATGAGCGCACAGGACTCCATGATGGCCAGCCGTATGCGCAGCGCAGTGGAAAGCTATGCGAAGGCGCATAATATCAGTAATGAGCAGGCGACAAGAGAACTGGCATCAAGAAGTACGAGAGGTTCTGCGGGGATGTATGGCGATGCTCATGCTGAATGGGGGGTTAAACCTAAAATTCTTGGTGTTGGTGGTGGCGTAGGTGTTAGAGGTGGTGGTCGGGCAAGTATTGACTGGAGTGATGAGGATGCGCATCAGGCCAGCAGTGGTTCACGGGCCAGCCATGATACTCGCCATGATATCGATGCCAGGGCTACACAAGACTTTAAAGAGGCCAGCGATTACTTTACCAGTCGCAAGGTCAGTGAATCCGGCAGCCATACGGACAATAATGCCGATTCCCGTGTGGACCAGCTGTCTGCAGCCCTGAACTCAGCAAAACAGAGTTACGACCAGTACACGACGAATATGACCCGCAGCCATGAATATGCTGAAATGGCATCCCGTACTGAAAGCATGAGTGGGCAGATGAGTGAAGACCTGTCGCAACAGTTTGCACAGTATGTGATGAAACACGCGCCGCAGGATGCCGAAGCTATTCTGACAAACACCAGTTCCCCGGAGATTGCAGAACGCCGTCGGGCTATGGCGTGGTCTTTTGTTCAGGAACAGGTGCAGCCTGGTGTTGATAATGCCTGGCGTGAATCCCGTGGGGACATCGGTAAAGGAATGGAGAGCGTACCTTCGGGGGGGGGGGGCAGCCAGGATATTATTGCTGATCATCAGGGGCATCAGGCCATTATTGAGCAAAGAACGCAGGACAGTAATATCCGTAATGATGTAAAACATCAGGTTGATAATATGGTCACAGAATACCGAGGCAATATCGGAGATACTCAGAGCAGCATACGTGGCGAAGAAAATATTGTAGGAAGACAGTATTCTGAACTACAAAATCACCATAAAACAGAGGCATTATCTCAGAATAATAAATATAATGAAGAAAAATCGGGTCAGGAAAGAATGCCCGGGGCTGACAGTCCACAGGAACTGATGAAAAGAGCAAAGGAGTATCAGGATAAGCACAAGCAATAATATTGTATGGGGAGATGATAATGAAAAATTTAGCTCATATTGCTCTGGTGACGGTGATACAGTTCATTGCCTGTTATCTGGCTGATTGGGGGAGTGCCGAAACAGTTTTTATCCTGTGCTTTATTGTACTATGGCAGGGATTGTTTATATGGTTATTTTCTCAAATACGAAAAAAACGGCATGTGTCGGATGAGTTTAAATTCAGTAAAGGCGTTTGGTATATACTGATGCCAGTATCTTCCTTACTCTCTCCGTTATTAAGCCTGATGGTTTTTATCATTGGTACACTATACGAATTAAGGCGAATTAGTGGTTGTGTAAGTGTAAGAGAATGGATGCAATCTCAGGTAAATGAACAAACTAATGAAGATTTGCATCTGGATTTTGATGATGTGAATTTTGATTATGTGGATTTTTATCGTACTAATCCGGCAACAGGATTAGCTATGCATGGAGGATTTGATTCAGCAGGAAATACTTTTGGGACTTGTTGGCAGGACTATGATGACAGGCGATAAGAAAACTGTGGTTTGTAATAAAGGTAATTTGATGAAAACAAAAAAATTGATGACGGTTGCACTGGTCAGTTCCACTCTGGCCCTTTCAGGGTGTGGTGCGATGAGCACAGCAATCAAGAAGCGTAACCTTGAGGTGAAGACTCAGATGAGTGAGACCATCTGGCTTGAACCCGCCAGCGAACGCACGGTATTTCTGCAGATCAAAAACACGTCTGATAAAGACATGAGTGGGCTGCAGGGCAAAATTGCTGATGCTGTGAAAGCAAAAGGATATCAGGTGGTGACTTCTCCGGATAAAGCCTACTACTGGATTCAGGCGAATGTGCTGAAGGCCGATAAGATGGATCTGCGGGAGTCTCAGGGATGGCTGAACCGTGGTTATGAGGGCGCAGCAGTTGGTGCAGCGTTAGGTGCCGGTATCACCGGATATAATTCCAGTTCTGCCGGTGCCACACTCGGTGTGGGCCTTGCTGCCGGTCTGGTGGGTATGGCTGCAGATGCGATGGTGGAAGATGTGAACTATACCATGATCACGGATGTGCAGATTGCAGAGCGTACTAAGGCAACGGTGACAACGGATAATGTTGCCGCCCTGCGTCAGGGCACATCAGGTGCGAAAATTCAGACCAGTACTGAAACAGGTAACCAGCATAAATACCAGACCCGTGTGGTCTCAAATGCGAACAAGGTTAACCTGAAATTTGAAGAGGCGAAGCCTGTTCTCGAAGACCAACTGGCCAAATCAATCGCAAATATTCTCTGATTATCTTCCGGAGGCTGGTCTGACCGGCCTCCTGACTGACGCCTCGCTTTGCTCGTTGTCCAACCCCGGAAAGAAATAAAATAAATTTTATTTCTCCCCGGCGTTTCCGAAATAAATATGAAAACACTGAGCGGTTGTGCAAATTCTTTGTGCGACCGTGAAGTGTTGCCGGCGAAGCCGGAATTTAACGGTTATTAATCTTTTCATCATTAATAATCAGTCCGACTGACTTTTTTCTTCGGAATATCATCATGAGTTTTAACGCAAAGGATATGACCCAGGGCGGTCAGATTGCGTCCATGCGTATCCGCATGTTCAGCCAGATCGCCAATATCATGCTTTACTGCCTGTTTATTTTTTTCTGGATACTCGTTGGTCTGGTTTTATGGGTAAAAATAAGCTGGCAGACGTTTGTGAACGGCTGTATTTACTGGTGGTGTACCACGCTGGAGGGCATGCGGGATTTAATCAAGTCCCAGCCGGTCTATGAGATCCAGTATTACGGCAAAACCTTCCGGATGAACGCTGCTCAGGTACTGCATGATAAATATATGATCTGGTGCGGAGAGCAGCTATGGTCCGCATTCGTTCTGGCTACAGTTGTGGCACTGGTTATTTGCCTGATTACCTTCTTTGTTGTCTCCTGGATTCTGGGGCGTCAGGGTAAACAACAGAGCGAAAATGAAGTCACAGGTGGTCGTCAGCTGACGGAGAACCCGAAAGACGTTGCCCGGATGCTGAAAAAAGACGGCAAGGACTCCGATATACGGATTGGCGACCTGCCGATTATCCGGGATTCCGAAATCCAGAACTTCTGTCTGCACGGCACGGTCGGGGCCGGTAAGTCGGAAGTTATCCGTCGTCTGGCCAACTACGCCCGTCAGCGTGGAGATATGGTGGTGATTTATGACCGTTCAGGGGAATTTGTTAAAAGTTACTATGATCCCTCCATCGATAAAATCCTGAATCCGCTGGATGCCCGCTGTGCCGCCTGGGATTTGTGGAAGGAGTGCCTGACACAGCCGGATTTTGATAATACCGCAAATACTCTGATCCCGATGGGCACAAAAGAGGACCCGTTCTGGCAGGGTTCAGGACGTACCATTTTTGCGGAAGCGGCGTACCTGATGCGTAATGACCCCAACCGCAGCTACAGCAAACTGGTGGACACACTGCTTTCCATCAAAATCGAAAAACTGCGTACCTTCCTGCGTAATTCACCGGCGGCCAACCTGGTGGAAGAGAAAATTGAGAAAACGGCGATTTCCATCCGTGCTGTGCTGACCAACTACGTGAAAGCCATCCGTTACCTGCAGGGGATTGAGCATAACGGTGAGTCTTTTACCATCCGTGACTGGATGCGGGGTGTCCGGGAAGATCAGAAAAACGGCTGGCTGTTTATCTCGTCGAATGCCGACACCCATGCCTCCCTGAAGCCGGTGATCTCCATGTGGCTGTCCATTGCCATTCGTGGTCTGCTGGCAATGGGAGAAAACCGTAACCGTCGTGTGTGGTTTTTCTGTGATGAGCTACCCACGTTACACAAACTGCCGGACCTGGTGGAGATCCTGCCGGAAGCCCGTAAGTTCGGTGGCTGTTATGTGTTTGGTATCCAGTCCTATGCCCAGCTGGAAGATATCTACGGTGAGAAAGCGGCTGCCACGCTGTTTGACGTCATGAACACTCGTGCCTTTTTCCGTTCTCCCAGCCATAAGATTGCAGAGTTCGCTGCCGGTGAGATTGGTGAGAAAGAGCACCTGAAAGCCAGCGAGCAGTATTCCTACGGTGCTGATCCGGTACGTGACGGGGTATCGACCGGTAAGGATATGGAGCGCCAGACGCTGGTCAGTTATTCCGACATTCAGTCTCTGCCGGATCTGACCTGTTATGTCACCCTGCCCGGACCGTATCCGGCAGTAAAACTCTCACTGAAATATCAGGCACGTCCGAAGGTTGCCCCTGAGTTTATTCCGCGTGACATCAACCCAGAAATGGAGAACCGTCTGAGTGCCGTACTTGCCGCAAGGGAAGCAGAAGGTCGTCAGATGGCCAGCCTCTTCGAACCGGATGTGCCGGAAGTTGTTTCCGGAGAAGACGTGACTCAGGCTGAACAGCCGCAACAGCCGGTGTCTCCTGCCATAAACGATAAGAAGTCAGATTCAGGTGTGAATGTTCCGGCAGGGGGGATCGAGCAGGAGCTGAAAATGAAACCGGAAGAAGAGATGGAACAGCAACTGCCACCCGGGAGCAGTGAATCCGGTGAAGTGGTGGATATGGCCGCTTATGAGGCATGGCAACAGGAAAATCATCCGGACATCCAGCAGCAGATGCAGCGTCGTGAAGAGGTGAACATTAATGTGCACCGGGAGCGTGGGGAGGATGTTGAGCCGGGAGATGATTTCTGATGATGAGTATCGCGCAGGTCAGATCGGCCGGAAGTGCCGGTAACTATTATACCGACAAGGATAATTACTATGTACTGGGCAGCATGGGAGAACGCTGGGCCGGCAGGGGGGCTGAACAGCTGGGACTGCAGGGCAGTGTCGATAAGGATGTTTTTACCCGTCTTCTGGAGGGAAGGCTGCCGGACGGAGCGGATCTAAGCCGCATGCAGGATGGCAGTAACAGGCATCGTCCCGGCTACGACCTGACCTTCTCCGCCCCCAAAAGTGTCTCCATGATGGCCATGTTAGGTGGCGATAAGCGCCTGATTGATGCACATAACCAGGCCGTGGACTTTGCTGTTCGTCAGGTGGAGGCGCTGGCCTCCACACGGGTGATGACGGACGGACAGTCAGAAACGGTACTGACCGGTAATCTGGTGATGGCACTGTTTAACCACGACACCAGTCGCGATCAGGAACCACAGTTACACACGCATGCGGTGGTGGCTAATGTCACGCAGCATAACGGTGAGTGGAAGACACTGAGCAGTGACAAAGTGGGGAAAACGGGGTTCATTGAGAATGTGTACGCTAATCAGATTGCCTTTGGCAGGCTCTACCGGGAAAAACTGAAAGAGCAGGTTGAGGCGCTGGGCTATGAAACCGAAGTGGTGGGTAAGCACGGTATGTGGGAGATGCCGGGCGTACCGGTGGAGGCCTTTTCCGGACGCTCACAGGCAATCCGGGAGGCCGTCGGGGAAGATGCCTCGCTGAAATCCCGGGATGTGGCGGCACTGGATACGCGAAAATCCAAACAGCACGTCGATCCTGAAGTCAGAATGGCTGAATGGATGCAGACGCTGAAGGAAACCGGGTTCGACATCCGGGCATATCGTGACGCGGCGGATCAGCGTGCGGAGACCCGCACGCAGGCGCCCGGGGCTGTTTCACAGGAGGGGCCGGATGTGCAGCAGGCGGTGACACAGGCCATTGCCGGATTAAGTGAACGAAAAGTGCAGTTTACGTACACGGACGTGCTGGCCAGAACGGTCGGCATACTGCCGCCGGAAAATGGTGTGATTGAACGGGCACGCGCCGGTATCGATGAGGCCATCAGCCGTGAGCAGCTTATCCCCCTCGATCGTGAGAAGGGGCTGTTCACGTCCGGGATTCATGTGCTCGATGAGCTGTCAGTCCGGGCACTCAGTCGTGACATCATGAAACAGAACCGGGTGACCGTACATCCGGAGAAAAGTGTCCCCCGGACGGCCGGTTACAGCGATGCCGTCAGTGTTCTGGCACAGGATCGCCCGTCGCTGGCCATTGTGTCCGGGCAGGGCGGTGCAGCCGGGCAGCGTGAGCGGGTGGCTGAACTGGTCATGATGGCCCGGGAGCAGGGGCGGGAGGTGCAGATTATCGCTGCTGACCGTCGCTCGCAGATGAACCTGAAGCAGGATGAACGGCTGTCCGGTGAGCTGATAACCGGACGTCGTCAGCTGCTGGAAGGCATGGCCTTCACGCCGGGCAATACTGTTATCGTTGACCAGGGCGAAAAACTCTCCCTGAAAGAGACGTTAACCCTGCTGGATGGTGCCGCACGTCATAACGTACAGGTCCTGATAACCGACAGCGGGCAGCGAACCGGTACAGGCAGTGCACTTATGGCCATGAAGGATGCCGGGGTGAACACATATCGCTGGCAGGGGGGAGAACAGCGACCGGCCACCATCATCAGTGAACCGGACCGCAATGTCCGTTATGCCCGGCTGGCGGGAGATTTTGCGGCCAGCGTGAAAGCCGGAGAAGAGAGCGTGGCACAGGTCAGCGGGGTACGGGAACAGGTCATACTGACACAGGCCATTCGCAGTGAGCTGAAAACACAGGGCGTGCTCGGACACCCGGAGGTGACCATGACCGCCCTGTCACCGGTCTGGCTGGACAGCCGGAGCCGTTATCTGCGGGATATGTACCGCCCGGGGATGGTGATGGAGCAGTGGAACCCGGAGACACGCAGTCATGACCGCTATGTGATAGACCGGGTGACGGCGCAGAGTCACAGCCTGACCCTGCGGGATGCGCAGGGTGAAACGCAGGTGGTGCGTATTTCTTCTCTGGACAGCAGCTGGTCGCTGTTCCGGCCGGAAAAAATGCCGGTGGCAGACGGCGAGCGTCTGAGGGTGACCGGGAAAATTCCCGGACTCCGCGTCTCCGGCGGTGACCGCTTGCAGGTGGCATCCGTCAGCGAGGACGCGATGACGGTTGTTGTGCCGGGACGGGCTGAACCGGCCTCCCTGCCTGTGGCTGATTCACCGTTCACGGCACTGAAGCTGGAGAGCGGCTGGGTGGAAACACCCGGGCATTCCGTCAGTGACAGTGCGAAGGTTTTTGCCTCCGTCACACAGATGGCAATGGACAATGCCACCCTGAACGGTCTGGCCCGCAGTGGTCGTGATGTCCGGCTGTATTCCTCACTGGATGAAACCCGTACTGCGGAAAAACTTGCCCGCCATCCCTCCTTTACGGTGGTTTCTGAGCAGATAAAGGCGCGTGCCGGTGAGACATTGCTGGAAACCGCTATCAGTCTGCAGAAAGCAGGGCTTCACACGCCGGCACAGCAGGCCATTCATCTGGCCCTTCCTGTGCTGGAAAGTAAAAACCTGGCCTTCAGCATGGTGGACCTGCTGACAGAGGCGAAGTCGTTTGCTGCAGAAGGAACCAGTTTTACTGACCTGGGAGGGGAAATCAATGCGCAGATAAAACGCGGTGATTTACTGTATGTGGATGTGGCAAAAGGCTATGGCACAGGCCTGCTGGTTTCCCGTGCGTCGTATGAGGCTGAAAAAAGCATTCTTCGCCATATTCTCGAAGGTAAGGAGGCGGTCACGCCGCTGATGGAGAGAGTACCTGGCGAACTCATGGAGAAACTGACATCAGGACAGCGCGCCGCCACCCGCATGATACTGGAAACGTCCGACCGTTTCACGGTGGTGCAGGGCTATGCCGGTGTGGGGAAGACCACACAGTTCCGGGCGGTGATGTCAGCCGTGAACATGCTGCCGGAGAGTGGGCGTCCCCGTGTCGTGGGGCTGGGGCCCACGCACCGCGCGGTCGGGGAGATGCGCAGCGCCGGCGTGGATGCACAGACACTGGCGTCATTTCTGCATGACACGCAGCTGCAGCAGCGCAGCGGAGAAACACCGGATTTCAGCAACACGCTGTTCCTGCTCGATGAGAGCTCAATGGTGGGCAATACCGACATGGCACGGGCATACGCCCTGATTGCGGCCGGTGGTGGTCGTGCCGTGGCCAGCGGTGACACGGACCAGCTGCAGGCCATCGCGCCCGGTCAGCCTTTCCGTCTCCAGCAGACGCGCAGTGCTGCCGATGTGGCTATCATGAAAGAGATTGTGCGTCAGACGCCGGAACTGCGGGAGGCGGTATACAGCCTGATTAACCGGGATGTGGAAAGGGCATTGTCCGGGCTTGAGAGTGTGAAACCGTCTCAGGTGCCTCGTCAGGAGGGCGCATGGGCACCGGAGCACTCTGTGACGGAGTTCAGTCACAGCCAGGAAGCGAAACTGGCAGAAGCGCAGCAGAAGGCGATGCTGAAAGGCGAGGCTTTCCCGGATGTCCCCATGACACTGTATGAAGCCATTGTCCGCGACTATACCGGCAGAACACCGGAAGCACGGGAGCAGACGCTGATTGTCACGCACCTGAATGAGGACCGGCGCGTACTGAACAGCATGATTCATGATGCACGGGAAAAGGCCGGTGAGCTGGGGAAAGAGCAGGTCATGGTGCCTGTCCTGAACACAGCGAATATACGCGACGGAGAGCTGCGTCGTCTCTCCACCTGGGAGACACATCGGGACGCACTTGTCCTAGTGGATAATGTGTATCACCGGATTGCCGGTATCAGTAAGGATGACGGGCTGATAACCCTGCAGGATGCGGAAGGTAATACGCGGCTGATTTCGCCCCGGGAGGCGGTGGCTGAAGGCGTCACACTGTACACCCCGGACACCATCCGGGTAGGGACCGGTGACCGGATGCGCTTCACGAAGAGTGACCGGGAGCGTGGTTATGTGGCCAACAGCGTCTGGACGGTGACAGCGGTTTCCGGTGACAGTGTCACGTTGTCGGGCGGACAGCAGACCCGGGTGATTCGCCCCGCCCAGGTGCGGGCAGAGCAACATATTGACCTGGCCTATGCCATCACCGCTCACGGTGCGCAGGGGGCAAGTGAAACCTTTGCCATCGCGCTTGAAGGTACGGAAGGCAGCCGGAAACTGATGGCTGGCTTTGAGTCAGCCTACGTGGCCCTGTCGCGTATGAAGCAGCATGTGCAGGTGTACACCGATAACCGTCAGGGCTGGACGGATGCCATTAACAATGCCGTACAGAAAGGAACAGCCCACGATGTGTTTGAACCGAAACCGGACCGGGAGGTCATGAATGCAGAGCGGCTGTTCAGTACGGCGCGGGAGCTGCGGGACGTGGCGGCAGGGCGTGCCGTTCTTCGTCAGGCGGGGCTTGCCGGGGGAGACACTCCTGCACGGTTTATTGCTCCGGGACGTAAATATCCACAGCCGTATGTGGCACTGCCGGCGTTTGACCGTAACGGCAAGTCTGCCGGTATCTGGCTGAACCCGCTGACCACGGATGACGGAAACGGGCTGCGGGGATTCAGTGGTGAAGGCCGTGTGAAAGGCAGCGGGGATGCGCAGTTCGTGGCCCTGCAGGGCAGCCGTAACGGCGAGAGCCTGCTGGCTGATAATATGCAGGATGGTGTCCGGATTGCCCGTGATAACCCCGACAGCGGTGTGGTGGTGAGAATCGCCGGTGAAGGTCGTCCGTGGAATCCCGGTGCCATCACCGGTGGCCGCGTGTGGGGGGATATCCCGGACAACAGCGTCCAGCCGGGAGCCGGAAATGGCGAGCCGGTCACGGCAGAGGTACTGGCACAGCGGCAGGCTGAAGAGGCCATCCGCCGTGAAACGGAACGCCGCGCAGATGAAATTGTCCGTAAAATGGCAGAGAACAAACCTGACCTGCCGGACAGCAAAACAGAGCAGGCTGTCAGGGAGATTGCCGGGCAGGAGCGTGACCGGTCTGCCATATCTGAACGGGAAGCCGCGCTGCCGGAGAGTGTGCTGCGTGAATCACAACGGGAGCGGGAAGCGGTCCGGGAGGTTGCCCGGGAAAATCTGCTGCAGGAACGACTTCAGCAGATGGAGCAGGATATGGTTCGTGACCTGCAGAAAGAGAAAACCCTGGGCGGAGACTGATACAGGAAGACAAACACTGATGACAACGGATAACACGAACACGACACGTAACGATTCACTGGCTGCCCGGACCGATACCTGGTTGCAGTCGTTGCTGGTCTGGTCACCCGGACAGCGGGATATCATCAAAACGGTGGCACTGGTGCTGATGGTACTGGACCACGCAAACCGCATTCTGCATCTGGACCAGACGTGGATGTTTCTGGCCGGGCGTGGAGCCTTTCCGTTGTTTGCTCTGGTGTGGGGGCTGAATCTGTCCCGCCATGCGCATATCAGGCAGTCGGCCATTAACCGGCTGTGGGGATGGGGAATTATTGCCCAGTTCGCGTATTATCTGGCAGGCTTTCCGTGGTATGAGGGGAATATCCTGTTTGCCTTTGCAGTGGCGGCACAGGTGCTGACGTGGTGTGAAACGCGCAGTGGGTGGCGTACAGCAGCGGCCATTCTCCTGATGGCACTGTGGGGACCTTTGTCCGGCACCAGTTACGGCATTGCCGGGCTGCTGATGCTGGCAGTCAGCCACCGGCTGTACCGGGCGGAAGACAGAACGGAACGTCTGGCGCTGGTTGCATGCCTGCTGGCTGTTATTCCGGCGCTTAACCTTGCCACCAGTGATGCCGCGGCGGTGGCCGGCCTTGTGATGACGGTGCTGACCGTTGGTCTGGTGTCCTGTGCAGGGAAATCATTACCCCGTTTCTGGCCCGGAGATTTTTTCCCGACGTTCTATGCCTGTCATCTGGCTGTGCTGGGCGTTCTGGCGCTGTAACGGGTGTGGTATCTTTGGCCGCAAGAGGATGATTCGTCAGAGGCAGAACACAGCATGACAGAGCAGAAGCGACCGGTACTGACACTGAAGCGGAAAACAGAAGGGGGGACGCCTGTCCGCAGCCGGAAAACCATCATCAATGTCACCACGCCACCAAAATGGAAGGTGAAAAAGCAGAAGCTGGCCGAGAAAGCAGCCCGGGAAGCAGAGCTGGCGGCAAAAAAAGCGCAGGCCAGACAAGCGCTGTCCATTTATCTGAACCTGCCCACGCTGGATGAGGCTGTGAACACCCTGAAGCCCTGGTGGCCGGGATTATTTGACGGTGACACGCCCCGGCTTCTGGCCTGCGGTATCCGGGACGTGTTACTGGAAGACGTGGCGCAGCGGAATATCCCGCTCTCGCATAAAAAACTGCGCCGGGCGCTGAAGGCCATCACCCGTTCAGAAAGCTATCTGTGTGCCATGAAAGCCGGTGCCTGCCGGTATGACACGGAAGGGTATGTAACGGAGCATATTTCTCAGGAAGAGGAAGCGTATGCGGCAGAGCGTCTGGCGAAAATTCGCCGTCAGAACCGGATAAAGGCAGAACTTCAGGCCGTACTTAATGAGAAATAAAAAAAGCCTCCCCGAAGAACTTCAGGAGGCTGAAACAATAAGGCTTAAAAGGAAATAACTTCCATGCCCGAAAGGAAATCGGTCCACTGAATTATTTACCACAATAATACTGACAACTAAAAGGGAGGGGCAGAAAAATGAATGGATTCAGAAACAGTTCACGGAACGGTCAGGTCTGGCGCTGGCAGCGTGCCGGAAGCCGGGCCGTTATTCTGGAGGTCAGTGGACGCTGGATGGAAGCGGCAGAAGCATGGCGACGGGCTGCCGGTGTTGCGCCCCGGACAGACTGGCAGCAGTTTGCCCGAAAAAGGGCTGCACACTGCCACCGGCGCTGCCGGGGAAGGGTGTAACGAAAAAAGCAGCCTTCATTACTCCAGGAGTCAGAAGGCTGAATAATGCATGAGATTTACTTTTTTAATCTCCGGTCGGGCAGTATGACCGGACAGTTCTGAGTAGCACAGAGTTTTTTCCGTATTAAGTCGCGATTTTATATTTTGTGATTAATTTCACAAAATAAGGTTTTATTCAATGTGTGCTGCGATATTCAGGGGGGCTGAAATACAGGTGCCATTTATTTGATATGGAGAATAACATGAGGAAATATATTCCACTGGTATTATTTATCTTTTCATGGCCGGTATTGTCTGCATATATTCATGGACGGGTTGTTCGTGTACTGGACGGTGATACCATCGAGGTAATGGACTCACGGAAGGCGGTGCGGATCAGGCTGGTAAATATTGATGCACCGGAAAAGAAACAGGATTATGGCCGGTGGTCAACAGACATGATGAGATCACTGGTCGCAGGAAAAACGGTTACCGTCACATATTTTCAGCGAGATCGTTATGGTCGTATTCTCGGGCAGGTTTATGCACCAGACGGAATGAATATTAATCAGTTTATGGTTCGGGCCGGGGCTGCCTGGGTATATGAGCAGTACAACACAGATCTTCGTCACAATTCTCAAGTCGCTGATTTCAAAAAACTGTAGTATCCTCTGCGAAACGATCCCTGTTTGAGTATTGAGGAGGCGAGGTGTCGCAGACAGAAAATGCAGTGACTTCCTCATTGAGTCAAAAGCGGTTTGTGCGCAGAGGTAAGCCTATGACTGACTCTGAGAAACAAATGGCCGCTGTTGCAAGAAAACGTCTTACACACAAAGAGATAAAAGTTTTTGTCAAAAATCCTCTGAAAGATCTCATGGTTGAGTACTGCGAGAGAGAGGGGATAACACAGGCTCAGTTCATTGAGAAAATTATCAAAGATGAACTGCAGAGACTGGATATACTAAAGTAAAGACTTTACTTTGTGTCGTAGCATGCTAGATTACTGATCGTTTAAGGAATTTTGTGGCTGGCCACGCCATAAGGTGGCAGGGAACTGGTTCTGATGTGGATTTACAGGAGCCAGAAAAGCAAAAACCCCGATAATCTTCGTCAAGTTTGGCGACTGCGAAGAAGATTACCGGGGCCCACTTAAACCGTATAGCCAACAATTCAGCTATGCGGGGAGTATAGTCATATGCCCGGAAAAGTTCAAGACTTCTTTCTGTGCTCACTCCTTCTGCGCATTGTAAGTGCAGGATGGTGTGACTGATCTTCAACAAACGTATTACCGCCAGGTAAAGAACCCGAATCCGGTGTTCACACCCCGTGAAGGTGCCGGAACGCTGAAGTTCTGCGAAAAACTGATGGAAAAGGCGGTGGGCTTCACCTCCCGTTTTGATTTCGCCATTCATGTGGCACATGCCCGTTCGAAGGGACTGCGTCGCCGGGCCATTGATGCGCTGCTGCAGGGGCTGTGTTTTCACTATGACCCGCTGGCCAACCGCGTCCAGTGCTCCATCACTACGCTGGCCATTGAGTGCGGACTGGCGACGGAGTCTGCTGCCGGAAAACTCTCCATCACCCGGGCCACCCGAGCCCTGACGTTCCTTGCAGAGCTGGGACTGATTACCTACCAGACGGAATATGATCCGCTTATCGGGTGCTACATTCCGACCGATATCACGTTCACACCGGCGCTATTTGCCGCCCTTGATGTGTCTGAGGATGCAGTGGTTGCTGCGCGCCGCAGTCGTGTTGAATGGGAAAACAGACAGCGTAAAAAGCAGGGACTGGATACCCTGGGTATGGATGAACTGATAGCGAAAGCCTGGCGTTTTGTGCGTGAGCGTTTCCGCAGTTACCAGACAGAGCTTAAGTCCCGTGGAATAAAGCGTGCCCGTGCGCGTCGTGATGCGAACAGGGAACGTCAGGATATCGTCACCCTGGTGAAACGGCAGCTGACGCGTGAAATCTCGGAAGGGCGCTTCACTGCCAATCGTGAGGCGGTAAAACGCGAAGTGGAGCGTCGTGTGAAAGAGCGCATGATTCTGTCACGTAACCGTAATTACAGCCGGCTGGCCACAGCTTCCCCCTGAAAGTGACCTCCTCTGAATAATCCGGCCCGCACCGGAGGCATCTGCACGCCTGAAGCCTGTCAGCGAACAAAAAAACAGCACCGCATACAAAAAACAACCTCATCATCCACCTTCAGGTGCATCCGGTCCCTCCTGTTTTTGATACAAAACACGCCTCACAGACGGGGAAATTTGCTTATCCACATTTAACTGCAATGGACTTCCCCATAAGGTTACAACCGTTCATGTCATAAAGCGCCAGCCGCCAGTCTTACAGGGTGCAATGTATCTTTTAAACACCTGTTTATATCTCCTTTAAACTACTTAATTACATTCATTTAAAAAGAAAACCTATTCACTGCCTGTCCTGTGGACAGACAGATATGCACCTCCCACCGTAAACGGCGGGCCCCAACCGGAGCCACTTTAGTTACAACACACAAAACCAACCTCCAGAAAAACCCCGAACCAGCGCAGAACTGAAACCACAAAGCCCCTCCCTCATAACTGAAAAGCGGCCCCGCCCCGGCCCTTCGGGCCGGAACAGAGTCGCTTTTAATTATGAATGTTGTAACTATACTCCATCATGGCTGTCAGTCTTCTCGCTGAAAGTATTGAGTACACGCTCGTAAGCGGCCCTGACGGCCCGCTAACGCGGAGATACGCCCCGACTTCGGGTAAACCCTCGTCGGGACCACTCCGACCGCGCACAGAAGCTTTATCATGGCTGAAAGCGGATATGGCCTAGCAGGGCTGGGGATGGGTAAGGTGAAATCTATCAGTCCGTACCGGCTTACGCCGGGCTTCGGCGGTTTTACTCCTGTGTCATATGCAACAACAGAGTGCCGCCTTCCATGCCGCTGACGCGGCATATTCTGGTGACGATATCTGAATCGTTATATACTGTGTATATACGTAGTAATGACGAGGTGATAAATGGCACAGGTTAATATGAGTTTAAGAATTGACGCTGAACTGAAGGATGCTTTTATGGCCGCTGCAAAAAGCATGGACCGTAATGGCTCTCAGTTAATCCGGGATTTTATGCGCCAGACCGTGGAACGGCAGCATAATACCTGGTTCCGTGACCAGGTTGAGGCAGGACGTCAGCAACTCGAGCGCGGCGATGTGCTTCCCCATGACATGGTCGAATCTTCCGCTGCTGCATGGCGGGATGAAATGAGCAGGAAAGTCGCCGGTAAATGATGGAGATATTCTGGACCATGCTGGCCAGCCAGGACAGGAAGCGCATTCGTGAGTACATTGCGGAGCAGAACCTGATGGCCGCCATTGAACTGGACGAACGGATTGGTTATTCAGCCAGCAGCCTGGCCGGGCAGCCGTATAAAGGCCGCAACGGTCGTGTGGAAGGTACCCGGGAACTGGTTATTCACCCGCATTTTGTTCTGGTTTATGAGGTCGACAGCCAGTGGGGAAAAGTGTATATCCTGCGTGTATTGCATACTGCACAGAAGTGGCCATAGAGGGGCTGTCCGGATATAAAAAGGTCTGACGGAGATGCAAGAACCATGAATAATGATGAGCTGGCCACCAGACGTGCGCAGGCGATTGCCGAAGACAGGTGTTTCTCGAAAGAACGGCTGCGCGATGAATTCAGAATGAAGCCAGCCCCCGGTGCTGAGCCGGTTAAGTGGTATAAAAACACTTATGGTGGCAGGTTCGCTGTATACCGAATTGCAGACTGTGTTCCGATGCGTGAGAAACGCCCACTGACGAGTAAACAACTTCTGGCTGGCCAGCGACTTTCCGTTTTATCCAGACTTAACAGCACCAGTGGCCGGATGGCACGGCAGGCATATGACTGGCTGAGTCTGGCACCGCTCTTTCTGGATACTGAAACGACAGGACTGGACAATACCGCGGAAGCTCTGGAAATCGGCCTGACCGATGCGTCCGGTCAGGTGGTATTTGAAACCAGGCTGAAGCCCACGGTCGCCATCGGGGCGCAGGCCGCCGCTGTGCATGGTATCAGCGAGCAGGCTCTCTGCGGCGCACCATCATGGACAGATGTGGCGCGGCAACTGCGTCATGCAATCGGGGACCGACCAGTAATTATCTTTAATGCCCGGTTCGACATCCGCATTCTGAAACAGACTGCTGCCGCACATAGCGATCCGGCTGACTGGCTGGAAGAACTGACGGTATATTGTGCGATGGAGCTGGCTGCAGGATATTATGGGGCCACCAACCGCTATGGCACGATTTCACTGGCCTGTGCTGCCAGCCAGGCCGGACTGACCTGGGAAGGGCAGGCACACTCAGCGATCGCCGACGCACGGATGACGGCAGGGGTGGTAAACGCTATTGCTGCATATCATCTGGAACTGCTGCAGGAACAGGCACGGCTGAAAATCTGACCGCCTGGCCTGTATACCGCAATCATTTACGTTATCCAGACGTAAAATCACTTCATGTTAATGATAATCACTATCATTAAATCTTGACATGCCATTTTCTCCTTAATAAATTAATACTGTATATGTATCCACATACGTAAGCAGTTAATTCATTTGTTTTCCTCAGCGGATGAAGGAGATACCGAATGTCTGACCCTGTACGTATTACAAATCCCGGTGCAGAATCGCTGGGGTATGATTCAGATGGCCATGAAATTATGGCCGTTGATATTTATGTAAACCCTCCACGTGTCGATGTCTTTCATGGTACCCCGCCTGCATGGAGTTCCTTCGGGAACAAAACCATCTGGGGCGGAAACGAGTGGGTCGATGATTCCCCAACCCGAAGTGATATCGAAAAAAGGGACAAGGAAATCACAGCGTACAAAATGACGCTCAGCGCGCAGCAGAAAGAGAATGAGAATAAGCGTACTGAAGCCGCAAAACGCCTCTCTGCGGCGATTGCTGCAAGGGAAAAAGATGAAAACACACTGAAAACACTCCGTGCCGGAAACGCAGATGCCGCTGATATTACACGACAGGAGTTCAGACTCCTGCAGGCAGAGCTGAGAGAATACGGATTCCGTACTGAAATCGCCGGATATGATGCCCTCCGGCTGCATACAGAGAGCCGGATGCTCTTTGCTGATGCTGATTCTCTTCGTATATCTCCCCGGGAGGCCAGGTCGTTAATCGAACAGGCTGAAAAACGGCAGAAGGATGCGCAGAACGCAGACAAGAAGGCCGCTGATATGCTTGCTGAATACGAGCGCAGAAAAGGTATTCTGGACACGCGGTTGTCAGAGCTGGAAAAAAATGGCGGGGCAGCCCTTGCCGTTCTTGATGCACAACAGGCCCGTCTGCTCGGGCAGCAGACACGGAATGACAGGGCCATTTCAGAGGCCCGGAATAAACTCAGTTCAGTGACGGAATCGCTTAACACGGCCCGTAATGCATTAACCAGAGCTGAGCAACAGCTGACGCAACAGAAAAACACGCTTGACGGCAAAACGATAGTTTCCCCTGAAAAATTCCCGGGGCGTTCATCAACAAATCATTCTATTGTTGTGAGCGGTGATCCGAGATTTGCCGGTACGATAAAAATCACAACCAGCGCAGTCATCGATAACCGTGCAAACCTGAATTATCTTCTGACCCATTCCGGTCTGGACTATAAACGCAATATTCTGAATGACCGGAATCCGGTGGTGACAGAGGATGTGGAAGGTGACAAGAAAATTTATAATGCTGAAGTTGCTGAATGGGATAAGTTACGGCAAAGATTGCTTGATGCCAGAAATAAAATCACCTCTGCTGAATCTGCGGTAAATTCTGCGAGAAATAACCTCAGTGCCAGAACAAATGAGCAAAAGCATGCAAATGACGCTCTTAATGCCCTGTTGAAGGAAAAAGAGAATATCCGTAACCAGCTTGCCGGCATCAATCAGAAGATAGCGGAAGAGAAAAGAAAACAGGATGAACTGAAGGCAACGAAAGACGCAATTAATTTCACAACAGAGTTCCTGAAATCAGTTTCAGAAAAATATGGTGCAAAAGCTGAGCAGTTAGCCAGAGAGATGGCCGGGCAGGCTAAAGGGAAGAAAATACGTAATGTTGAAGAGGCATTAAAAACGTATGAAAAGTACCGGGCTGACATTAACAAAAAAATTAATGCAAAAGATCGTGCAGCGATTGCCGCAGCCCTTGAGTCTGTGAAGCTGTCTGATATATCGTCTAATCTGAACAGATTCAGTCGGGGACTGGGATATGCAGGAAAATTTACAAGTCTTGCTGACTGGATCACTGAGTTTGGTAAGGGTGTCCGGACAGAGAACTGGCGTCCTCTTTTTGTTAAAACAGAAGCCATTATAGCAGGCAATGCCGCAACGGCTCTTGTTGCACTGGTCTTCAGTATTCTTACCGGAAGCGCTTTAGGCATTATCGGGTATGGTTTACTGATGGCTGTCACCGGTGCGCTGATTGATGAATCGCTTGTGGAAAAAGCGAATAAGTTCTGGGGTATTTAAATAAAATATAAGACAGGCTGTCTATCTTACAGACAGCCTTTTTATAATAACAGAAAGAATATATATCAGACTTAACGGAAGAGATAATATGAAAACAGTACCCGTATAAACAGCAAGCAATCCCATTTTTCCAGGTGTATCAGCAAAAAAACCGCTGTTCCAGAAATCAGGCCGGGTAAATTTCAGAGCTGTATCTTCAATATACCATTTTGCAACCGGATACAAAACCATTCCGCAGAGAGAAATACACCAGAACAGTAATCTGTATTTAAAATCATAATCCCATGACATATACAGCATATATCCCCCCGTCACCCATCCCCACCACATATTATTAAAATAATATTTTCTGTTCATCTGCCTGTTTTCCTTTCTTTTGCACTTTTGTCAGTGTACTGATGCATGACAACATAACCACAGCATGATAATAATAATCAATAACAATAAGCTGTGTCACGTTTACATCATGGAACGGAGGTGCTCCTGTGACCTTTGAGCAGAAAAAAGCCCGGGCCATTGCCCTGATGGACAGCAAAAAGATGTGGCGGAGCAATTATGCCCCTCCTCTTCTGTGTATTCTCTGGCGGCTGGGTATCCGGCTTCCGCCATTACCCTTTATGCCGTTCTGGCAGGTCACGGTGCTGACGGGGGGCTTATGGGGCATTTCCTGGGGATGTGCAATGTGGTTTATCTACTGGGGGCGCAGGAAAGTTAACCGGCTGCCACCATGGGATGATGTGTAAACCGTGCACAGGCGTGTTCTTACGGAGCGGCACTTTCATTTATCTGTACGCGAACCTCCATTCCTGCATCGTGACAGGCCTGCAGCCACTGCGCCACTTCCAGCGGATCGCCCTCCCGGCGTACCACCCTGCCTTCTTTATTCCATAACTGCAGACAGGTGCTGCCGTCGAGATGCACCACAAAATCCCCACGGCAGGCCTGATACGTTATGCCGTTCAGCTGCACCGCCAGATCAGTGGCAGAAGTGCCATCTGCGGGCAGACCTGCTGCCGGGACCAGCGGCAGTACGACGACTTCTGCCGCACGCTGTTCTGCCCGGAGGCGGTCCTGTTCTGCCAGCAGCAGAGGCTGTGCCACGGCCCGGCCGGCGTCCGTCAGCTCCACTGCCAGCTGCAGGTTCGGAGCGCGCAGGGTACGCAGCCAGCCGGCATCCTCCAGACGACGGCAGGAGGCGCGCAGGTTTGGCCCGTAGACTGGGGCTTCCCCGCTTCGCTCCAGCACCCGTTCTATGTCCCGCGTCAGCACGGGTCCTGGCCGTTTTTCATCAAGGGCAGCCAGCACAATCAGCATTCTTCGCTGCAGTGGCGACGGTCGGCGGCTCTGAGTCATTTCCAGTCATCCTCCGGCCAGATGAGCTTTCTGAGGCGCTGATGGTCGGCGTCAATGATCTCCTGTCTCTTTATGGCATTCATTGAGGCATAGCCATTTATGGCCAGTTCATGCCAGAAGATCAGCACAGCTCCGGCTTTGGCTGACTCGCAGAGATAAGTTACGCCCTGGCTGTCCAGATTGCATTCCCGGATGCGTTTTTCCGCAAACCGGGTCAGTTGTTCATAGCTGAGTGAAAACACCCTTTCTTCATCCATCCTGCACGCTCCATCTGATAATGTTCTGACAAATAAAAATCATATCCCGCATGATTTGTGTGTTATTTATTATTAATAATATCAGATATGGTTTTATATAAGTTGCTTAATTATCATATTGTATGCCCGTTCCCCGCCGCGCAGATCCGGTTTCCGGCTGAAGTGGATCCAGACCTGATTTGTTGCTGAGTATCGGTAAAAGTGCGGCTTATAAGCTATTCTGAAACATAGCAAGTGAATCTGGGCTGTATAATTCCGGCAAGTGTCATCTGTATTTAAAGGACGTGTGAGTATGAAATTTATGGAATGTGCTGTCCGGGATGTGATTTATGGGACCAATGTCCGTATTGTCAAACCGGTCAACATTTATGAATGTGAACTCAGGGACAACGTGTTTGTCGGCCCCTTCGTTGAGATACAGAAAGGCTGTGTCATTGGTAGTGGAAGCCGGATACAGTCGCACACGTTTATTTGTGAGAACGTAACACTGGGGGAGAACTGCTTCATTGGTCATAACGTGACGTTCGCCAACGATCTGTTTCGTTCAGGAGCACCAGATCCGTCACCGGATAACTGGATCAGCATTACCCTGGGGGATTCGGTTACTGTTGGCAGTGGAGCCATTATTCTGTCTCCGTATATATGCAGCGGAGCTGTTATTGGTGCGGGTTCAGTTGTGGTAAAACCGATTGAGAACAAAGGCATTTATGCAGGAAACCCGGCAAGACTGCTCAGAATATTATGAAATAAATATCCTCCGGCATAGCCGGAGGTTTTTCAAATGCGCCTATAAGGCTCTCTTACCAGCCGCGCCCTAACAGGCGCACACGATCTGACATTTGCATCCAACTTCGTTCATCGATATCGCCAGGGGGAAAGCCAGTATAATGAAATGTATAACGAGAGTTCTGCATACAGGCATTACGGTAAGCGCCACCACTCCAGGGGTTCCAGATCCCCCCAATTCGGGTATTCTTCTCAAACAGAACCACGGAGTGACCTGCTTTAATCGCATTACGGGCAGAAATGATGCCGGCAGGACCCGCGCCGATGATTGCAATATTCATACGTGTTTTTTCCTGCGGTTGATAAGTGTTATTACAAGCACTGGTGCAGCCAGAAACAGTGTGACAATATTGGCGATCAGTACGGCAAAATCAGATCGCATAATGCCATACGCTATCCATGAGATTACACCTGTCAGGAACATGATATACATAACAACGGAGATACCTTCGGTATTGCGTGTCCTGATAGTTTTTATGCTCTGGGGAGCGAACGCAAACGTTGTGAAAAATGCAGCAAACAGCCCGGTTAAAAGAATGGTATCCATATCAGAATGCCTCAATTATTTCCTGTATATGAAGGCCGGATGACAGGTCCGCCAGCTTAGGAGACGAGTGACCATATTTAATAAGAGCACACCAGTCGTCATGAAGATGAATAAACGAATCAGACCAGAATGGAAGCTCCCGTGGTGGATCAGGCAAGCGTTTCAGAGCGTCGAAGCCAATTGTTTCCGTATTCGTATCATTAAATAGAATCAGGAGCAGGCGATTTTCATGGTGGGTTGAATATCTGATTTCACCATTTTCAAATACAAGCTGTATATGCAGTCCCAAATTATGATCTGTTTCCGATTTACTGGCATGAACTCTGAAATAAGCTCCCTTTTCTGAACTGCCCATTACATAGCCGTTATCATCCACTTCAACCTGACCATCTGATTTTGTACCCACGTGTCCCCTTTACCGTTTTGATCCCATGAACCACTACCGGGCTTTCCCCTATAAAACAAAATAAATCAAGCAGATGACAGGATAGATCGCCCAGAGCACCGCTGCTTTTGCTCTGTTGTGCGGAGTCTCGCCAGGTCAGGTGATGGCGGGTCAGTGCAGAATTTTTATTAAATTCTGCTGAGAAGAAATGCAGTTCACCTAATTTCTTCTCATTTCTCAGACGCATTATCATGTCGATGACGGGGTTATATCGGTAGTTAAAAGACACGATACTGCCTTTTGGAGCAATCTCCTGTAGATATCGTGCAGAGTTGAGATCTGTTGAGAGGGGTTTTTCACACACAAACGGGAGCTGTTTGTAGCGAAGCCACTCGTTCAAATCAATTCTCTTGACGTGGGGAAATCCGTTTTCCAAGCGGACCCCTTATAGGGGGTTGAGGGCCTCCTACCCTTCACTCTTGACTATGTTAACGATAATCATTATCGTTAGTGTTTGTGTGGTAATGGGATAGAAAGTAATGGGATAAAAAGTAATGGATAGAAAAAGAACAAAATTAGAGTTGTTATTTGCATTTATAATAAATGCCACCGCAATATATATTGCATTAGCTATATATGATTGTGTTTTTAGAGGAAAGGACTTTTTATCCATGCATACATTTTGCTTCTCTGCATTAATGTCTGCAATATGTTACTTTGTTGGTGATAATTATTATTCAATATCCGATAAGATAAAAAGGAGATCATATGAGAACTCTGACTCTAAATGAATTAGATTCTGTTTCTGGTGGTGCTTCAGGGCGTGATATTGCGATGGCTATAGGAACACTATCCGGGCAATTTGTTGCAGGAGGAATTGGAGCAGCTGCTGGGGGTGTGGCTGGAGGTGCAATATATGACTATGCATCCACTCACAAACCTAATCCTGCAATGTCTCCATCCGGTTTAGGGGGAACAATTAAGCAAAAACCCGAAGGGATACCTTCAGAAGCATGGAACTATGCTGCGGGAAGATTGTGTAATTGGAGTCCAAATAATCTTAGTGATGTTTGTTTATAAATAGTATTATTTAATATAAGAAAGAACAGTTATTGGACAATCCACACAGAATGATATTTCTTCTTGGTGGATTGTCTATCTTCCATTCCACCTCCAACAGATATCTGAGCATAACGAGGAATTATAACAGGAAGAAATATTCCTCATACGCTTGTAATTCCTCTATGGTTTAAATAGAAATAACTCTATCAACAGTTCTCAACGTTGTTTCTCTGTGTGCAATAATTACCCTGGTGATATTCATGTTTTTTATGGCAACATTCACGAAATGTTCACTCTCTGAATCAAGAGCACTGGTTGCCTCATCCATAAATAATATTCCTGGTTTCCGGTATAAGGCTCGTGCAATAAATATACGCTGTTTTTGACCGCCAGAAAGACCTTCCCCAAGTTCACCTATTAATGTTTCATATCCCATTGGCATATTCATTATAACATCATGAATATGACTTGCTCTGGCACATTCTACCATCCACTCTTCATCCATTTCCTCTGCAAAACCACAGATATTTTCACGAATTGAGCCTGAAAATAGCCGGTCATCCTGCATAACACAGGCTATCATCCGGTGATAATTATTTATTCCAATTTGGCGTATATCTATACCATTTATCAGTACCCTCCCGCTATCAGGTTCAAATAGTCCACATAGTACTTTCATTAATGTGGTTTTTCCCGCACCGGAAGCACCAGTTATAGCCACACTTTCCCCCGGAGCTACAGATAAACTCAGAGCACTGAATATCGGTGCTGACTGACTGTCATAACGATAGCTTAAACCATTGGTTTCCAGGGATATTGGCCCCATATCAGCAACGATTTCAATTTCAGGTTTCTTTTCCTCCTTTTCATGTAATGCAATATCTGCAATGCGCTCATTGTGCAGACTCATTATTCTTAGCTGAAGAAGAAAACTGGTCAGAGAGGCAACTCTTTCCGAAAACTGCCCACGAAAAGAACTAAACGCTACAAACATTCCTATTGTCATCTGATTATCGATCACAAGGCCTGCTCCCAGCCATAAAATTACAATCTGATCACAGGCGGTAACAAAGGTATTTATTCCTCCGAAGAGCAAATCCATCCTGGTTAGCTTAATACCCGAATTTATCGCATCTATTTTCATATTAAGCCAGTGTGCCCCCCGAATTCCGACCATCCCCTGGATTTTTACCGTGGCAATACCATATAATGTTTCCATAAAATAGGAGGCGGCACGGGCCTCCCTGACAAGACATTCTTCTGATATCTGTCGGTAATTGCCGTATGTCACCAGACGAATAAAAATGTAAATTGTGGTAAAGCAGAGAACTATCCAGGTGAGATATCCTCCGTATAACAGCATCATCACACAAACACCGACAACCATAATGCTGTCCATTATGAACCCGATCACACTGGTGGTAAATGTGGCCCTCAATGTGTCAAGGGAGTCAAAACGTGACTGGATATCACCTAATTTTCGGCGTTCAAAAAACGCCAGCGGTAGTCTGAGAAGATGATCGAACAGCCCCGACTGCCACTGTACATTGATGAGCGTGCTCATAACCAGTGAAGACCATGCGCGCAGCGTACTCGTTGCAGCTTTGAGTAATATAAAAAACATAAGAGCAGCAGAAATTAGCGTCAGTAGCCCTCTGTCCCCCGCAGGAATAGCATGATCCATAACCAGCTGTGTCCCCACCGGCATTAGCAGATTGATTGCTTCAATTACAACTGACAGACAGAAAATTTTCGCCAGCGTTCTTTTAATACCGTAAATACTGTTAATCAGTGAACGAAGACTTATGCGGGTCTGCAGGGTTTCCGACTGGAATTCACTTCCGGGCCAGACCTCAAGTGCAACGCCTGTAAAATATCGGCTCATTTCCTCCCGGCTGATATATCTTATGCCCCTGGCCGGATCATGCAGTACATAACGGTTACGCTTTACGCTGACCAGAACGACGAAGTGACTGAAATCCCAGTGGAGAATACACGGCGTTTTGAGGACTCGAAGTTCATCCAACTCCAGTGAAAGAGCCCGGGTGGCCATCCCCAGTTGCTCCGCTATTCCATTGATTCCTGCAAGGGTTGCTCCACGGGCAGAGAGATTAAACTTCCGGCGAAGATATATCAGGTCAATATTCTTACCAAAATGACCGCATATCATTGCTAGGCAGGCCAGTCCACATTCAGCGGTCTCCGTCTGATGAATAACCGGAACACGACGTTGCCAGCGCAAATCAAGCAGATTTATAATTTGTCTGAAATTCCTGTTAGTCATTGATCGGTCCTGTTGCACTGTGTTTCATGTCATAGAAAGGAGAAAGCATCCACTGGTAAATACGCCTTTTTTCCAGAAATAGTGTACTTTCGGCTTTCATTCCATTTTCCAGAGGGAGGTATTTTTCGTCATACCTGATTATCTGCTTTTCAGGCGTCGCAATGACTTTATACCAGGGAACAGAGGCACCCGGCGTATTTTGAGGTGCTCCCTTATAGGTCAACATTTCCTGTGTTGACGCAGGAGTCCTGGATATAGTTTTAACCGTAGCAGAGAACTGCCCAAATTTTTCTGAGGGGAAGGCTTCATAACGAATATTCACTTTGTCACCAGCCGAAATATAAGGAACAGCATCATTCGGGACCCAGAGAATAAGATAATAGTTTTCAATGTTCTCAGGAATAACCTGCAGAAGGCTGTCTCCGGTATTGACCATTTGCCCTACAGTGACACTCAGGGAGTCAACTTTCCCGTCAGACAACGCCCGGATAATGATTTCGCCTTCCACATCAGTGTTAACCAGTTCTTTCTGCAATTCGAGTCGTTGCAGTTCCATCTGATAGATACGATTATCAAAATCTGCTGCCTGAGTCTGAATCTGACTCTCCAGAGTGGTTATCTGCAGGGCATTTTGTTCATTTTGTCCGCTCAGACTGAGAAGGTTGTTTTGTTGTTGATAATATAATGCAACTTGGTTAGTTAATTGATCTTTATTAATCAGTCCTTTTGACTGATAGTATCTGTAATTCTCCATATTATTTTTCATTATTTTTATCCCTTCCTCTGCACGCTGTATAATGTCTGATGAGCGACGGAACGCATCTGTGTATTGCAGACGTTGTTTTTCCAGGGTATCTAGCGTTATTTTTTTACTTTCTTCCAGACGGGAAATAATGTTGTCCACACGAACCAGCTGGTTTTCTATATCCCGGCGATGATTATCAGTGACAATACCATTGCGTGTACTTTTACTGATGTCAATCAGATAAACAGGATCCCCTTTTTTTATCAACTGCCCTTCATGAACAAACTGCCTGACAACAAATCCCTGTACACCTGAATATATATTGACAGCTCTTGGCCAGGTTGTGACCTCACCACTGACATTAACACGGCGGCTATAGGTACCAACAATAATGAACATCAGAAATGCCGTAATAAACACAATGCTTCCCAGCATGATTAACCACAGTGGTATTCCGGGAAGTAATATTGCCCGTCCCTGCCACTTCATTTTTCTGTTTTCTAAAGCATCCTGGCGAAACAAATAATGTCTCCTTGCATACTATTAGTTTGTTGTTTATCTGGATTAATGATGGAAAATAAATCGAAAATTTGCATTATATGTTTCAAGGAAAATCATATAAACATACAGCATAGGAGAGTTATCAGGATAAATAATCATATAATGCTGAGAACAATATTATAAACAATAGTCTTTTTATTTATGATGAAAGAATGTCATTATTTATTAAATGACAATAATCTAACTGATTTAGGTTATTGTCAGAGAATATTAAAGTAACATAACTCATTCATCTATTTCCTAGTTTCTCTGTATATTAAAAGAGAATGGTAATCATTATCATGTTAAAGTGTCATATCGTTTACATAAAGTCAAGATATATCAGTGTGGCAAGCCTAGCAGGATTCTCTAGGGAAGGGCAGGCATACTCAGTGCATAGCTGATGCACGGATGACGGCAGGGGGGAGGAGGCTGGTGACTTTCGGACGACTGTAGCGGCTTACATCGGGCTTCGGCGGTATCATATGAAACAGCGGAGTGCCGCCTTCCATGCCGCTGGCGCGGCATATCCTAGTGACGATATCTGAATCGTTATATACTGTGTATATACGTGGTAATGACGGGGTGATAAATGGCACAGGTTAATATGAGTTTAAGAATTGACGCTGAACTGAAGGATGCTTTTATGGCCCTGCAAAAAGCATGGACCGTAATGGCTCTCAGTTAATCCGGGATTTTATGCGCCAGACCGTGGAACGGCAGCATAATACCTGGTTCCGTGACCAGGTTGAGGCAGGACGTCAGCAACTCGAGCGCGGCGATGTGCTTCCCCATGACATGGTCGAATCTTCCGCTGCTGCATGGCGGGATGAAATGAGCAGGAAAGTCGCCGGTAAATGATGGAGATATTCTGGACCATGCTGGCCAGCCAGGACAGGAAGCGCATTCGTGAGTACATTGCGGAGCAGAACCTGATAGCCGCCATTGAACTGGACGAACGGATTGGTTGTTCAGCCAGCCTCCTGTTCTCCCTTTCTTTTATCAGTGTACAGGTGCATGACAACATAATCACGGTATGATAATAATAATCAATAACAATAAGTTGTGTCACGTTTACATCATGGAACGGAGGTGCTCCTGTGACTTTTGAGCAAAAAAAGCCCGGGCAATTGCCCTGATGGACAGCAAAAAGATGTGGCGGAGTAATTATGCTCCTCCTCTGCTGCGTATTCTCTGGCGGCTGGGTATCCGGCTTCCGCCATTGCCCTTTATGCCGTTCTGGCAGGTTACGCTGCTGATGGGGGGCTTATGGGGTATTTCCTGGGGATGTGCAATGTGGTTTATGTACTGGGGGCCGTCAGGAATGGTAGCAGGTGAGGCCATTATTATAAGTATCACGAGTGGTTTTTTGTTCGGACTGCTCATGGCCTCTTTCCACTGGTGGCGCAGGAAAGTTAACCGGCTGCCACCATGGAATGATGTGTAAACCGTGCCGGCATGTTTTTACGGGGTGATGCTTTCATTAACCTGTACACGAACTTCTATTCCTGCATCATTACAGGCCTACAGCCACTACGCCACTTCCAGCGGATCGCCCTCCCTGCGTACCTCCCCGCCTTCTTTATTCTATAACTGCAGACAGGTGCTGCCGTCGAGGCGCACCACAAAATCCCCACGGCAGGCCTGATATGTCATGCCGTTCAGCTCCACCGGCAGATCAGTGGCAGAAGTGCCATCTGCGGGCAGACCTGATGCCGGGACCAGCGGCAGTACGACGACTTCTGCAGTACGCTGTTCTGCCAGCAGAGAGGCTGTGCCACGGCCCGGTCAGCTTTTGTGAGTTCCACAGCTAGCCGCAGCTCAGGGATTAAGATTCAGGTAATTTACGGAAAACAAGTGATTTCCGTACGGGAGAGAAGGCCTAACGTATATTATCTCAGAAATGACTATGAATCCCCATATATTGCCAATTATACAGTAAATGATTATCATTATCATCTACTGTGTGCAACTGATGGTCTGAAATAGCGCTTTTAGGAGACAAGATGCAGTCAGCTAGTAAATTAATCTACCGCGGGAAGTTGCTTGGCAGTTTACCCACTGTGGGCGAGATTCATAAAGAAATCGCAGTATCGGAAGAAACCGTAACATGGATCTCTCTGCAACGAGATATTATAGCGAATATTTTGCTGGGAAAAGATCCTCGCTTACTTGTGATTGTTGGTCCATGCTCAATCCATGACGTTCAGGCCGCAGTTGATTATGCGAAGCGATTGTTCGTATTACAGAATAAGTACTTATCGAAAATGTACATTGTAATGCGCACTTATTTTGAGAAACCTCGAACCCGTAAAGGCTGGAAGGGAATAATGCATGATCCTGATCTAAATGGAAGTTATGATGTTGAGAAAGGGATACGATATGCTCGCCAGTGTTTGTCTTCAATCACAACGATGCGTGTCGCAACCGCTACAGAATTCCTCGATCCTTTTCTTACTCCCTATATTGCTGATTTAATATGTTGGGGTGCTATTGGTGCCAGAACCACTGAATCACAAACGCATCGTCAACTTGCGTCTGGTTTACATTGTCCAGTTGGATTTAAAAACAGTACTGATGGAAATATTAACTTAGCTATTGACGCTATTATTGCAGCCCGTGAACAACATATTGTATATATGACATCTTTAACAAATAGTATATCTACACTATTAACCGATGGCAATCCACATGGACATCTAATATTACGTGGAGGTAGAGAACCTAACTATGGTTTGTCTGATATAACTAAGGCAGTGAAATTAATGCATGATGAGGGTATTAACCATCGTCTGATAATTGATTGTAGCCATGGTAATAGCGGTAAAGTGGCTAAACGGCAAATTTCCGTTGCACGTCAAGTTATAGATAATCGGAAAAAAATACCAGGATATGTAGCTGGCATTATGGTGGAAAGCTTTTTACAAGATGGAAAACAATCCGATAGTTTTCCGCTAGAGTATGGTCAGTCTGTTACTGATGAATGCATATCATGGCAACAGACAGAACAATTATTATCAACTCTGGCAGCACAGCTTTAACTTCAACTATTGCACATATATTGCTTTTAAAGGGGGAAAAATGAAATTACTTAGTTTAAGACACTCAATTAGTGTTATCAGAGAAGCAGATATTTTATCTCTACAGTTTATGATTATATAAAGCGCTATCGTAGCCGCGTATTTAATGGTCTTAAAATATAAAACAATTGGTTACTATCTATGGCAAACTCCTGAATTATGTGTGTGAACCAGGAGTTTCTCAGGAATTTCCTCACAATGTGGCACTATCACTGTCACCTTTTTCTCCTTGGAAACCTCCAGGGATGCCCCAAAGTTTCGGTCAGTTTTTAGATAGGTAGCATTCCTCATTAATAATGAGGACACCGAGGGTAGAATCTTAACTCCGTGTTAATAGAATAAAAAACAATCATCAGAACTGAGTAGGGAAAGCGAATCATGATGTATGAAGTTTCACACACAATGTGAATCAAAAACGCTCGTAGATAATCCGATAGTGCTGCCTGATACGCTGAAAGAAATTGCTCGCAGGAAGATCTGATTATGCTGATTCGTCGACCACAGGCCCTTATATACATAAGCAGCGCCCGCGCCTGAAATGCAGGTCAGAAACAATGTGAACACTATCCGTGAGAAATTGTGACAAAATTCCCGATGATCGACAAGTGCAATGAAATAAAAAACATATGTTATATATCAATTTGATATTTATGAAAAATCGATATATTTATCTTGTGAGGGATTGTTTTTTTTTGCTAAATGATATTAATTATCATTCTTATATAAAAACAATAATGGCAGTAAAAAATATCTGGCAAGGATGTGAGCTTAACGATCAAACATTTTAAGTTAGGCATTTATTAGGGAATAGGTATGAGAATTAACAAAATCCTCTGGTCGCTAACTGTGCTCCTGGTTGGGTTGAATAGCCAGATATCAGTAGCCAAATCCTCCGACGATGATAATGACGAGACTCTGGTGGTGGAAGCCACCGCTGAGCAGGTATTAAAACAGCAGCCGGGCGTGTCGGTTATTACCAGCGAGGATATTAAAAAGACCCCTCCGGTAAACGACCTTTCAGATATTATTCGTAAAATGCCTGGTGTCAATCTTACCGGCAATAGCGCCTCGGGCACACGCGGTAATAACCGCCAGATCGATATTCGAGGTATGGGGCCGGAAAACACCTTAATTTTAATTGATGGTGTACCGGTGACGTCACGTAACTCCGTGCGTTATAGCTGGCGTGGAGAGCGTGATACCCGCGGTGACACCAACTGGGTGCCACCGGAACAGGTTGAGCGTATTGAAGTGATCCGCGGCCCTGCGGCGGCGCGCTACGGTTCGGGGGCAGCCGGGGGGGTGGTGAACATCATTACCAAACGTCCCACCAACGACTGGCACGGTTCGCTGTCGTTATACACCAATCAGCCGGAAAGTAGCGATGAGGGCGCTACGCGTCGCGCCAATTTCAGCCTTAGTGGGCCTCTGGCTGGTAATGCTCTTACCACGCGTTTGTATGGTAACCTGAATAAAACGGATGCTGACAGTTGGGATATTAATTCTCCGGTCGGTACGAAAAACGCAGCCGGGCATGAAGGGGTACGTAACAAAGATATTAACGGCGTTGTCTCGTGGAAATTAAATCCGCAGCAGATTCTCGATTTCGAAGCCGGATATAGCCGCCAGGGGAATATCTATGCGGGCGATACGCAAAACAGTTCTTCCAGTGCAGTTACCGAAAGCCTGGCAAAATCCGGCAAAGAGACGAACCGCCTGTACCGACAGAATTATGGCATTACGCATAATGGTATCTGGGACTGGGGACAAAGTCGCTTTGGTGTTTATTACGAGAAAACCAATAATACCCGCATGAATGAAGGATTATCCGGCGGTGGTGAAGGGCGTATTTTAGCGGGTGAAAAGTTTACGACCAATCGCCTGAGTTCCTGGCGAACCAGCGGCGAGCTTAATATTCCTTTGAATGTGATGGTTGATCAAACGCTGACCGTTGGTGCAGAGTGGAACCGCGATAAGCTCGATGATCCTTCCTCTACCAGCCTGACGGTGAATGACAGTGATATCAGCGGTATTTCTGGCTCTGCTGCGGATCGCAGCAGTAAAAATCATTCTCAAATCAGTGCGCTGTATATTGAAGATAACATTGAGCCGGTTCCTGGCACGAATATCATTCCCGGCCTGCGCTTTGATTATCTCAGCGACTCCGGCGGGAACTTCAGCCCCAGTCTGAATCTTTCGCAGGAATTGGGCGATTATTTCAAAGTCAAAGCAGGGGTTGCCCGAACCTTTAAAGCCCCAAACCTGTATCAATCCAGTGAAGGCTATCTGCTCTACTCGAAAGGCAATGGCTGTCCAAAAGATATTACATCAGGCGGGTGCTACCTGATCGGTAATAAAGATCTCGATCCGGAAATCAGCGTCAATAAAGAAATTGGGCTGGAGTTCACCTGGGAAGATTACCACGCAAGTGTGACCTACTTCCGCAATGATTACCAGAATAAGATCGTGGCCGGGGATAACGTTATCGGGCAAACCGCTTCAGGCGCATATATCCTCAAGTGGCAGAATGGCGGGAAAGCTCTGGTGGACGGTATCGAAGCCAGTATGTCTTTCCCACTGGTGAAAGATCGTCTGAACTGGAATACCAATGCCACATGGATGATCACTTCGGAGCAAAAAGACACCGGTAATCCTCTGTCGGTCATCCCGAAATATACTATCAATAACTCGCTTAACTGGACCATCACCCAGGCGTTTTCTGCCAGCGTCAACTGGACGTTATATGGCAGACAAAAACCGCGTACTCATGCGGAAACCCGCAGTGAAGATACTGGCGGTCTGTCAGGTAAAGAGCTGGGCGCTTATTCACTGGTGGGGACGAACTTCAATTACGATATTAATAAAAATCTGCGTCTTAATGTCGGCGTCAGTAATATCCTCAATAAACAGATCTTCCGATCTTCTGAAGGGGCGAATACCTATAACGAGCCAGGCCGGGCTTACTATGCCGGAGTTACCGCATCATTCTGATCGTAGTGTTTCAGGCGTACTGCCCGCGTAAAAGCGGGCAGTGTTTAGTGGCTTAACTCATGACAACCTGCTGTGTAATTTGCGTTTTCACCACTGATATCTAACAGTGCCTGGCGAAAGGAGGCATTGAACATCGGCCCGTGTCCTAGGTTGGGGAAATCCCAAAATACGGCATTGACGCCTTTATCTTTCAGTATAGTGAGGGTGGTATGAATTTTCGACAGCACCCCGACAGCATGCGTTTCCCGGTTATCACCCTGTGTCGCCGAGCCTTCCATTATCGCCAGGTGTTTGGCGCAGAATTGCAGAGGCTCAACCGCCGTAACGCGGCTTAGCAAAGCATCATAACCTCTGCCCAACGACGGGCTGGCGCTGTAGTACGACCGGAAGTAAGAGGAGGACAGCCAGGAATCCAGCACGAAGAGGCCGCCGTAGGAGTGCCCCCATAAGCCGCGGCGTTGCCGATCGATATTCAGTCCCTGTTCCACTTTTGGGGCAATACGCGTTTCCAGTAACTGGCGGAAGTTGTTGCTGCCACCACTCTTACGGCTAAAACGCCCTGAGTGGAGATCTGTTTTTCTGCTTTCTGCTGCTGGCGTATAGTCGTAAGCCCTGCTATTGAGATCGAAAGGGAGGTTGGTCTGATACCCGACAGCCACGATCACTGGCGGTGTTTTTTCTGACAATTGTTTGAGCAGTTCGTCATCCAGGCGATCCATAACTGCGTTACCGTCAAGCATATATAAAATCGGGTAACCCGATGCCGGTGCGGTTGTATTCGGCACGGCCGTCCATACCCGATAATGGCGTGTGCCATCGACAGAGTCGAAAGAGGTGACGCTGAAATGGTAAAACACGGAGCCTTTATCGGCTATATTCGGCCCCAGTGGCCGCATATCCGGCTTCGCATAAACTTGCGCACTACAGATAAGGGTGAGGCAAGAAAGATGAAAGAAAATCGCTTTATGCGGGCGTGTTGAGCGATACTCGCGGGCATACATCTGATGATTATTCCTTTTCCGCAGGTGACTATTTGATTTATTCAGGAAGTCTGTACCGTTTCCTGAAAGTGTTTGTGGGTCAACTCAACCCTGTAGTAAACCAATCCCGTCAATCAGTGCACCGCGCCACCATGCGTAATCGTGACCACCGGTGTAGATTGCGCAATGGCTTTCGACGCCAGCGGTAATCAGCCGCTGGTGAAGCTGCTGAACGTGAGGCACTGTCGAACCTTCCAGCGATCCCACGCACAGGCTGATACGTACGCCCTGCGGTGGGGCAGAAAGCAGATGCTCACTCACCCATGAGGTATCGGTTTCGCTGAACAAGCCTGGTCGACTGGTTCTTTCTGGCGTCCACCACATTGAAGGAGAGTGGCTGAGCACCAGACCGAACGTTTCCGGTGCGTAACGAGCCCCCATTAGCGCACTGATCCCGCCGAGGCTCTGCCCGGCCAGCACTGTGCGCGAACGGTCTGCCCACTGACGCTGCGGTTGTTCAGCGCGAATCATCGGCAGCAGATGTCCGGCGATATCCTTTATCAGTTTGCTGCGCCCGCCGAGTATCTCAGTGCGTTCATGTTCATTAATGTTGTCAATGCCCAGTACAGCCACGGGCACGATGCGCCCATTATTTATGGCGGCGTCAATTGCCGCGCATACGCCAAGGTGATCAAACCAGGTTTCACCATCGGGCAGCACGACCAGCCCGAGGGGCTGAGAAATATCAACATCCGGAATATAGAGCCGAACCTGGCGAGATTTCCCGGCGATAATGCGCATGGAGGTAAGCAGTTGTCCGGTGTGGAAGCCGCCGTTCCATTCCGACAGGGCGGGAGCTTTATCAAGTGTCAGCACTGATTCCTTTGCGTTTCCCCGAACGTTGATCTCCGGCATTTTGTTTAGCGGATCGGCCTTTCCGGCAAGGGTGGCAAAACGGCCTCCGGACAGTGCAATCGTCTCAGCCGTAGTGCCGGGGGGGATTTCCAGCAGCGAATAGGAGCCGCAGTAACTTGCGGGTAAACGCAGTGTCAGTGTCCAGATATCCGTTTCGGGAAGGGCGCTCATCATTCCTTTTTCTACGTGCTCTTTATCCGTCACCCGGTTCAGACGCAGATAAACGCCCTGCAGAGGATGTCGGGCGCGCCACAGAAAGGTCACTTCTCGCTCATCTTCCGCTCCTTCGACTGGCGTCACAAGAGGAACATTCAGCGACTCAGCTTCGCGCCAGAAGTCAGTAAGGTTAGCAATGTGGCCCGCTGCCAGTTGGTTGCGCAGGCTGGCGATAGCAGAGAGATGTTGTTGCATGTTCAGCATTCATACTCTTTAAAAATTAAGGATGTCAGTATAAATAATTAAAGCGGCTATTCACGGTACCGCCGCTTCTGACTGTGTTTTTAATACATTACGTGTCCAGTAACTATCCCGGGGTTTCCTCCTTCATGTTGTGCTGGCGATGGAGAGCAGTACTGCTGACGCTGTCATGCCATAAGCGGGTATAGAGGCCGCCCGCAGATAACAGCTGTTCGTGGGTTCCGTATTCCGCAAGTAACCCCTTATCAATAACGGCAATCAGATCGCAGCGTTGCGCGGTGGTCAGACGATGTGCAACAATCAGCGCCGAGTGCTTCCCGGCATGCACGACATCTGTTAACGATGACATCAGTCGTTCTTCGGATGTGCGATCCAGACATGACGTGGCTTCGTCGAGCAGCAGGATGTGGGCATTCGCCAGTTGCGCGCGGGCCAGCGCAATCAACTGGCGCTGACCTGCGGGCAGATCGGCTCCGCCGTTATTCACCGGTGTCCGGAATCCCTGCGGCAGATTGCACACCATCTCATACAGCCCTGCCCGCTGTGAGGCAATTTCAACGTCTTCATTGGTGGCGGATGGCCGTGAATAACGAATGTTTTCTGCAATATCACTACTAAACAGTGCTACATCCTGATCGACAAGCCCAATCTGGCGACGATACTCAGTGAGCGAGGCATCATCGAGCATTTGCACACCGATTCTGATGTTGCCGTGCGTGGGGAAATACAACCCGGCAATCAGCTTAATCAGCGTCGACTTACCCGCACCGCTGCGACCGACGACCGCGACAACCATTCCCTCTGGGATCGTCAGGGTAAGTTTGTTCAGAGCTGGCTCGTGACTGTCGGGATAACTGAACGTGACCTCATCAAGATGCAGTGCACCGGTGACAGGGAGGACCGAAGAGGACCCGAGGTTCTCAGTGCCTTCTGTCGCCAGTAGTTCATCAATATGTTTGCCGCTGGCTGTCGCCTGCTGCCAGGCGTCGACAATCCCTGATAACTGCTGCACTGGCCCATAGAATTGCCCCAGCAACAGGAAGAAAGCCGCCAGTACCCCGGCAGTCATTTCTCCAGCGGCGACCTGCGAAGCTCCCACTAACAGAACAGCGGCATAGGAGGCCTCGGTGCAGAATGTCAGGAACGGAAAATAGACTGCAAGGTATTTTTGTGCTCGCACACGGGTTGCGCGGAAACGCTCCGATAACGCGCGCAGCCGGGCGCCCTCCAGTTCCTGCTGACCATGCGATTGCACGACACGCAGGCCAGAGACTTTTTCCTGCAGGGTGCTGTTGACTTTGCCTATTTCCAGCCGTGCCTGTGCATAAGCAGGGGTACTGAGGCGGCGATAAATCATGGTTGCCAGTGCGGCCACTGGCACTGCGCTTAATGCCGTCAGCGCCAGGAACGGGTCGAGCCAGAACATGGTGGCGGCGATTGCGAACATCGTCACCAGACTGGTGGCCGCACCGGCAAGGCCGTTTTGCAGAAAGCGGGCGAGAGAGTCCACATCAACGGTCATGCGGGTAAGACGCGAATCGGCATGCTTTTCATGCCAGGGGAGTCCAAGACGCAGCATATGGCCGAAGCTGCGCAAGCGCACCGAATGCTGAACTGATTCCGCCGCTCTGGCGGCGAAGACCGTCTGCAGAGAATAACTGCACCAGCCCACAATGACCAGGCACAGGGCGAGCAGGGCACAGAGGCCGATGATCGACATATCGCCTGCGGCGACACCGGAGTCAATGCCGTGCTGCAACAGTATCAGTACCCCTACGCCTGCCGCAGAATCGAGTGCGATCAGCAGAGCGGCGATGACGAACATCCACGCCACAGGCTTCAGTAGTGACGTGACTTTGCGACCTTTACCGGCCAGCGCCTGCTGTACTGCATTTTCCGGTACGCGGGTCATACGGGCGACAAAACCTTTATCCCCCGTATCCGTTACATCGTCTTGTGTCGCTGGTTCAGCCGGCCACAATTCGTTGTGGCTATTGTGGGACGTGGCCAGAAAATCGCTGTCGCCGGTCATCAGTGCGCGGAACGCCGGACAGCGCGCTTCAAGTTCTGCCGGGGTTCCGGTATCCACCATACGGCCCTTATCCAGCACCACAACCCGGCTGGCTAGCTGAAGTGTTGAACGCCGTCGGGCAATCACCAGCAGCATATGCCCTTCGTCAGCATAGCGACCCAGCGCGGTATTAATCTCCGCTTCCGTAACAGCATCAACCGCTGAGGTAGTATCATCCAGGATTAACACGTCCGGTGCAGTAATGAGCGCCCGCGCCAGCGCTATTCGCTGCCTCTGCCCGCCGGAAAGATTCGTACCCCGTTCGGTTAACAGGCTATCGAAGCCTTTCGGCAGGGCGTTAATAAAATCGCTGGCTCCTGCAGCAGCTGCCGCACGGCGAATGTCGTCCGCCGTTGCCTGAGGGTGGCCATAGGCGATATTTTCCGCCACCGTACCGGCAAACAGAAAAGCATCTTCAAATACGATGCCTACCCGGCGACGAAGCGCCTCCAGTCTGATATCGCGAAGATTTTGTCGGCCTTCGCTGGTGTTGAGCCATATCTTTCCGGAGCAGGGATCATAAAAACGCGCCAGTAGCATCAACAGGGTCGATTTTCCTGAACCCGATGCGCCCACCACCGCCACGGTTTCACCGGCGCGCAGGGAAAAGGAGATATTGCTGAGGATATGTCTGTCGCCATGGTGGTAGTCAAAGCTCATATTCTCCAGTTCCAGTCCGACAACCTGACTGTTAATCGACTCCGTCCCGTCCTCCATCTGTGAACGGGTGTCGATCAGTGCAAACACCCGCTCCACGGACGCCTGAGTGCGCTGTGCGATAACCAGAAACGATGCCAGTACGCGGGTTGGCCCGGTCAGCATCGCGAGGAAGCTGGCGAATGCAACGAAGGTACCGAGATCGATCCGCCCGTGCATGACCGACCACCCGCCGTAGCACAGCAGGACGATTTGCCCGAGCACCGGTAGCGCCAGCATGGTGGCCCCAGGCATCGCCTGCGAGATAACCGCACCGATGCGTACACGCACAATCTGCCGCGACTGCCTATCGAGCCAGTGCGTTTCACGCATCTCTGCCACACAGGATTTTACCACTGAGATCTGTGCCAGCACCTCGCGTATATGTTCGGTGAGATTCGCCAGTTGGTCCGAGGCCAGCCCGGTTTGCGCGAAGACCCTACGACGCGCACGAAGCGCGGTGATCGCCAGGCATACCAGTACGCACACGACGATAAGCGTCATGGCAGGGGACATCCACAGCATCACGGCAATGCCGGCAATGTAATAAGTGAACACTGCCAGCGGCACCGGGCACATCTGCAGCAGGGTATGCACCTGCTGCAGATCGCTGTTGGTCCGTGAAATCACCTGCCCGGTGCGCAGCGCATCCTGGCCTGCGCCGTCAAGTTTCTGAATACTGTCGAATACCCGTCCTCTGAGGGTATGCTGCACCCAGAGTGAGAGCATCCCGGCATAACCACGGCGCACATAGTTACCGATGAAATCAAAAAAAGCGATCAACAGTAACCCGCAGGCCAGCCACGGCAGGCGGGCCGGATTGCCCGCCAGTGCGTCATTCACAGCCTGTCTTGTCAGCAGTGGCGTCAGCGCAGCCAGCAAAATAGTCGATACTGACGCTACCACCACGATGACACTAAGTTTCTTACGTTCCCAGCACACGCGCGCTAGGCGAACTATCCATGACTGAGCCGGTGTGGGAGTGTGATTCGCAGGCATTAAGCCTCCTCCGTCTGTAAAATACGATCCACTGGCCGGATCGTTCCGCAAAAAAGCCAGCACGCTCCGGTCCCGCATTGTTATGGATGCATGACTCCTGGATGGGTGCTGGCATATGATTATCATGAAGGTGTAGTGGTTACCCTTTCTGTACCATTGTGATCAGGCTTTTCGCCACTTCACCTGGGCAGGGTTGCGCCGCCATTTCCGCTGCTACCTCTTCAGAGGCTTTGCGAAGTGAGCGATTGTTGAGGAAAGCATTGATCATGTTACTCGACAGGCCGACGTCGCCAGGGATAATCCCGCAGCCGCGTTCGGCAACAACGCGGGCATTTACCGGGCGATCGGCTCCCTGGCCGAAGACGATTTGTGGAATACCAGCGTGTAGCGCTGTCAGGGTATTGCCTGCTCCGCCATGATGAATGAAACCATCTGCGCCGTTGAGGAAGACACCCATGGGTATCCAGTCAACCAGGCGAACATTTGACGGCAGCGAGCGCAAATCGGACCGCGCATTGGCTGAAATATGCAGGATGATCTCGGCATCGACCTCACTGGCAGAATCCATAACCCAGGCGATTAGATCAAGGCCGTCAACCATCGGTTTGACAGTGCCGAGACTCACCAGCAGACGTTTACGCTCGGGCCTTCTCTCCCACCATGGTTCCCACACCGCGCCACCGTTATACGGGACGTACTGCATCGGAATAATGGGTTCACCGTCGTTTTCCAGAATGCTCATACTCGGCGGTGTTACGTCGATCCAGGCCATATCACGTGGTGTGGCCCCCACATTGTGGCGACGATAGGCGTCCGTGAGCGAACGCGTTACACCCTTGATATGCCAGGGGGTATGGCCGAAGCCTACGGTTTGCATCACGACCGGTATATCATATTTGGCGGCAATCAGCGGCCCGATGACTCCGAGCGGAGGGTAGATGATGAGGTCAGGCCGCCAGTGTCCGGCAAACTCCACCAGATGGTCGGCCATTTCTTCGCTGAAGAATGAGAAGTTGCCCATTTGGGTTCCGATATTACTTTTTTTCCGCTGTGCCTCATGGTGGCGGTAACCAGCTTCGGAATCCAGACCGGGTGCGGCGTCAAACACCACCAACCCGGCCTCTGCCGCTTTTTGTGCGAATTGTCCTCCACTGGCGATCAGCACTTCATGACCGTTAACGCGAAATGCCTGCGCCAGAGACAGCACAGGATACAACAGCCCATAGAGAGGCGGGCCTACAAACAAAATACGCATGAGAAAATCCCTCTCCGCTTGACGATCTAAATCAGGCAGTCGACGCACTCATATGCCAGCAGCAGGACACGACTTTTCGTTAAACCTGCTTTACCAGATGCTGCGCCATTTGTGCTTCACCAGCGTTATGGACAGCTCAGTCAGAGACTTTTCCGTGACATACACAGGTGAACAGGGAACTCCGTATCCCCACTTCCATTAACGCTTACGCGCCATTGTCCTGTTGAACAGCCCAAATGGCGTCGGACAGCTACGCCGGGATGTTCTGACGCATTTGTGCAGTGTTAGACCGAACAACGAATCTGGAAAGAACCGTGATTTCTTAGACACACGATGCATCATCCTGATAGTCTCGCCTTCGCTGGTCTGTAAGTAAAAACGCCGTTGTACAGGCGATGTTTGTTCCCTTTCAGCCTTACCAGAAACAACACAGACACAAATGCTAATGATAATAATTACCAATATCATTTAACTATTGCAACGGTAATTAAAACTTAATAAAAAGGGAAGCTCCCAGAGGGCTATCTGGGGATATTTAAATTGAAACCTACGCTGCTACAGACCGTGGAGAATATCTTGCAAACGCTGAGCATGCTGTTCCAACTCACCGGAAGGCTGATAGACGTTAAGGCATTGGTGAGCGGTTCTGCCGTCGCCAAAAATGTATAGAGAACTCCGACCAGCAGCGTTTCATCCTCTGTCTATAGCGCAAGCGTGTCGAGAACTACTGCTGATATTACGCTGTTGGCGAATAATCCGATTTTTGCTCCTGACCAGGTGAGTTTTTTCGGCTTTTCGCTGCCAGTATCAGGCTTTCACGTCATCATTTTGGATACGTTATTTCACTAAATGGTCATTGTTAGGGAAAAGAGAATGTGTGACTAGGTCGTTTAGCGTTGCTTTCCATCACACTCTAGCCAATTCACAACTATGGGCGGTTCTCGACGATTCCAGGTCAGGTTGACGGGACGCTAGTGGTTTCAAAGCTTGGTCAACAGATAACGATTGAAAAAGTCATGATCTTACTGAAGTTGTGCGGATAGTGAGTAATGCCGCGAGACGAACTGGCCGGGAGATTGATGGAACTTTAAAAATTATCTCTTAACGCATTTACGAATGCAAAAAGTCTATTTTTTGGTTAGCGGAGAATTTGTTAAAAGAATCCAGCATAGTGAATCCCCCTGCGCGGCTGTCTCTTGATCAGATCTCCTGATAAAGAGACTTCATCACCAGCCTCAACCATATCCTGAAGTCTGAACCAGCCATCCCACATATCTACCCAACCGGGGCGGCCTGTGCGTTTGCTGTGTATGGGTCCACCACATATTGCAATTTTTGTTCTCTTTTAAAATATATTCCACGGGCGTCGTTAGTGCGAGCGCCTTGTGGAGTCTTTTGCTGTTATACAGCGCCAGATATTCCGCCAGTTTCAGGTTAAACAACGCCAGATCCTCAAAGAGTAAAATTTCATTAAATTCAATGAATTGCTCTCTTAATGCCCGGTTAAAACGTTCACAGATAGCGTTCATTTTTGGCGTGTAGGGATAGGTCCAGAGGTGTTTGATGGCGGCTTCCTGCAGCGTTTTGTCAAAGCTTCCCAGGAACTCTTTCCCGTTATCTGTGATGATCTGGCTGATACCGACAGGGAACAGCCGGGCTGCACGGCTGAAAAAGTGATTGACGATATCACTGTTGAGCGACGGCACAGCCAGCGCCAGTACATAATCGCTGTGTTCGTCGATCATGGTAATGATATAGCGACGCATTTCACCCATTCTGAGCTCAATGGCGTCCATCCCAATGAGCTCTCCTGTCTTTACCGGACGGTAGTGCTTTGGCCTGCGGGGGGGTGGTGGTTCGCTTTTTGACAAGCAGAGCCTTACCCCGCGAGCTCAGACGTACTGGTATCATCCGCATTTTATCGTGTGCGGTGGCGATCATTCTGCCGATGGTGGAAACACTCGGGCAGGTCTGATGGCGTTATGCGCACCAGGGCTTCAGGCGAACAAAAATCTGCTCTTTACCGAGGTTCGGCAGCTCTGTCCTGAGGCGTCGAATCTCTTTCAGCACATCGGGATGCCAGTGCTTTTTTCGTCGCACCAGAGGTGCCTTACTGTGCGGGATTAGCCCCTCAGGTCCTCCCTTGATCAGTAACTGACGCCACCAGTAAAGCGTGCGGCAGGATACGCCAAAGGCTTCAGAAGCTGCAGAAATACCGTGTTTATCCCAGAAGTGCAGAGCCTTCATTCTCATTGTTGCTATATCAGCCATCACTGAAAGCCTCAACGCATAATCGGCTGCTTAGGATAGCCAACCTCAGGTGCTGCATTTGCATAGTGCAATCTCCCCTTACTTATCCGGAGGCAATTGCAATATCTCTGTGAACTTACACTGTGTATCATCAGGTTATTATGTGAGCTGGTAAATCAGATTTTGCATGGACTGAAATGATGCTGTTATTTAGGGACAAAGAACCGACTTTTTCTCTTGCCTCCTCGCCAGTAATGATTAATGGGAATGCTTCCTCTGGGGAGGAGGACAGTAGAAAAAAGAACCCGCCAGCAAAAATATTGGGGATGAACAGCTTTCGCTACTCAGGTTGTTGGCGGGTAAATTTCCTCATGAAATAAGAATGCTACGCGCTCTTTTTAATGAAAATGATAATCACTGTCAACTAATTGCGCATATTTTCTTCATACATGATTGATAAAGGTGATTCAGACTATCAGTGTTTTGCTGATGGCCTTTTTGTCTTTAGAAAACACCAGCCAGGCTGGTTGGTTCAGTTAAGCTTTCAGCTTCGAGAATTTTATGAAAGCTATTGATTTGTTAAAATAAATCACAGTCTGGTGACTGCAAAAGTTAAACGAGAAATCAAAAGGTGGCCCAAATCTGAAAATGAAGCTCTGCGTGATGATGTTGCCGCTGGTCGTCGTCGGTTGCATATCAGATCAATCTGCCCATCCCCGCGTGAAGCCACCACCGCCTCGGGCGTGGATAATGCAGCCCCCCCGACTGGCAGACATCGCTGAACAGGATTATTTCCTCCCTCAGAGAGAGGCTTATCACTATGCAAAAACAACTGTAGGGAGCCCAGAAGTATATTAATGAACAGTGCAGATGAGCTCCCCATATCGATGGGCAACTATTGTGAGCAATATACCCGGGCTTCCAGCGGAGTATAGATGCCAAAAGTGATAAAACCGAGCAATCCATTTACGAATGTTTGCTGAGTTTCTGTTTTAACAACATTTTCTGCACCGCCACAAATTTTGGCTGCATCAACAGTTTTCTCTTGTCCAATTCCCGAAACGAAGAAATGATGAGTGATGGTTTCCTTTGGTGTTACTGCTGTCGGTTTGTTTCCAACAGTAAACGTTTGTTGAGCACATCCTGTAATAAGCATTGCCAGAGCGGCAGAAAATAACATTTTTTTCATCTTATTATCCTGCATTGTTAAAAACGGCAGAATCCTATGTGATAATAATTAAACGATAGCTAAATGAACGAAAATTAAAAGTATAAAAGTGGTTACTCAGACTTGGTAGGTACTCAGAATCATGGGAAATGAATAAACCGCTTCATCTGTCCATTACTCTTTTAGGTGTGTTGTATTGTCGCCATATTCCCCGCATTAACCATGACAGTAGCCCGACGGAGAACTCCTTCTGCAAGAGTATACGGGAATAATCAAAAACGATGCACATCAAGTGGTTCGGGTTGCTGTTTTACTAGTTTTCGCCACAAAAGCCACTATTTTCCCAGACAATATATCTCTGTCTGGGTTACATAACGTTTGTCCGTTTATTTCCTTACTGATTGAACAGACCTGATTTCGTATAGTGTAATGTATGTAGCATACAGCAACAGAATATCTTATCTCTGGCTACGGTGTATCGTACAGAACGGGCAAAATGCGGCGGTTTCTCCACAAGCATGTGGAGAAACATTCTGCCTCTAGGATTCGTGCACCTTAGACTGGCCCCCTGAATCTCCAGACAACCAGTATCACTTAAATAAGTGATAGTCTTAATACTAGTTTTTAGACTAGTCATTGGAGAACAGATGATTGATGTCTTAGGGCCGGAGAAACGCAGACGGCGTACCACACAGGAAAAGATCGCAATTGTTCAGCAGAGCTTTGAACCGGGGATGACGGTCTCCCTCGTTGCCCGGCAACATGGTGTAGCAGCCAGCCAGTTATTTCTCTGGTGTAAGCAATACCAGGAAGGAAGTCTTACTGCTGTCGCCGCCGGAGAACAGGTTGTTCCTGCCTCTGAACTTGCTGCCGCCATGAAGCAGATTAAAGAACTCCAGCGCCTGCTCGGCAAGAAAACGATGGAAAATGAACTCCTCAAAGAAGCCGTTGAATATGGACGGGCAAAAAAGTGGATAGCGCACGCGCCCTTATTGCCCGGGGATGGGGAGTAAGCTTAGTCAGCCGTTGTCTCCGGGTGTCGCGTGCGCAGTTGCACGTCATTCTCAGACGAACCGATGACTGGATGGATGGCCGCCGCAGTCGTCACACTGATGATACGGATGTGCTTCTCCGTATACACCATGTTATCGGAGAGCTGCCCACGTATGGTTATCGTCGGGTATGGGCGCTGCTTCGCAGACAGGCAGAACTTGATGGTATGCCTGCGATCAATGCCAAACGTGTTTACCGGATCATGCGCCAGAATGCGCTGTTGCTTGAGCGAAAACCTGCTGTACCGCCATCGAAACGGGCACATACAGGCAGAGTGGCTGTGAAAGAAAGTAATCAGCGATGGTGCTCTGACGGGTTCGAGTTCCGCTGTGATAACGGAGAAAAACTGCGAGTCACGTTCGCGCTGGACTGCTGTGACCGTGAGGCACTGCACTGGGCGGTTACTACGGGCGGCTTCAACAGTGAAACAGTACAGGACGTCATGCTGGGAGCGGTGGAACGCCGCTTCGGCAACGAGCTTCCGGCGTCTCCAGTAGAGTGGCTGACGGATAATGGTTCATGCTACCGGGCTAATGAAACACGGCAGTTTGCCCGGATGTTGGGGCTTGAACCGAAGAACACGGCGATGCGGAGTCCGGAGAGTAACGGCATAGCAGAGAGCTTCGTGAAAACGATAAAGCGTGACTACATCAGTATCATGCCCAAACCAGACGGGTTAACGGCAGCAAAGAACCTTGCAGAGGCGTTCGAGCATTATAACGAATGGCATCCGCATAGTGCGCTGGGTTATCGCTCGCCACGGGAATATCTGCGGCAGCGGGCTTGTAATGGGTTAAGTGATAACAGATGTCTGGAAATATAGGGGCAAATCCACAATTTCTTAATATAAAAGATCCATTACATTGCTCTGCAACTATAACTGCGTATTACCGTGAAGGAGAACGGTGAGTAACGGCGTTTTTCAAGGCCATTGTCAACGACGGATGAAAAGTGGAATCCTCTGCTGGGATTCAGCTCCTAATGCTACAAATCTCATTGATGGCTTGATGTAACTTCACATATGGTTTCAGCCTCAAAGAAATCATTTTTATTAATTTTAACGAAGGGTTGGACAAAATGAGGAGGTATTAGCTTTGTTTTATGACGCATTTCCGAAAATTTCCGTGCCATATAGTGAGCATCTTCGCAAGCTTCCATAACAATAGTTGTGTAGGAGGAATTAGTAAGGAATTCGAATAATTTCGAGCACTTGGATTCTGACAGTTAAGGACTCTGCCTGTTGCATCTTGGCAGTGGACGTTGAATGAATTTTTGCCTAGATAAATACCAATCAAAGATGACGTTATTCATAATGGTTCTCCCAAAAAAACACCGTCAGCGTACTGCTGCAGGGTAGGGTGATCATCTAATAAAATCCAGTATAACTGGATAAGAAAGATACTCCTGGTGAACTGGCTCCGCCACACTTACCAGGAAACACTATTCCCTGGTCGAACTTATCCTCCGGAAACACCTCTTTTAAGTGGTTTGAAGTTTTTCGGAATATATCGCACACAGAAAAATGCGGATATCACAGACAGACTTCTGTCGGTTCCAAATAGTGCAGACCCAAAAGCTATGTATCTTAGTACAGAACGGGTGCCCGACATCCTCGGAACGGATGTCTTTTAGATACGACAACAGGGTGAATAGACAGGAAAAATAGAATGATGCAGCTCTCTTTTTTACAAATGACTGACTCTCTGATATCTAGAACAGATAACGCTCCCGGAATATACTTTATCTAGGTGCTATCACTGATACGAAGAGACATATTCGAATAAAAATACAACAACTAGCAATCTGTAATTACTTTCAGGAGGTCACACCTCCCACTCCTGTTCAGAACAAATCTTCCCCCGGAGATAAAAATGGTGATAATTATGCTGATGGAGACTAAATACCAATAAGTCCGGTGCGTTCTGTGGCAGGTTGAGACCTCACAGGAAAAACGACAACAACTCCCGTCGACGTTATGCGATTCAATCCGGATGCTCTTTGTACCACCAAGCGCCTTCCTCGCTAACTAACTGGTGTACTGCTGATATGGAAACAACATCTGTCATCATTCTCAATGGCTTCCTCGGCGCAGGGAAAACCACTCTGCTGAAAAACCTGCTCATACAGGCACACGAAAAACAGCTTTCAGTCTCTGTCATAGTCAATGACATGAGCGAACTGGATGTGGACGGCGTGCTGATCGCCAACACAGATATTGTAGATGCAAAAGACAATAATTTCGTAAGTATCACCGCAGACAGCATCAGCAGCCCCGCAGGCCTCAAAAAGATGGATCTCGCAATTAACCACCTGCTTGATCACAACAAGCCGGATGTGATGCTGATTGAAACCTCCGGAAGCAGTCATCCGCTTCCTCTGGTCAAATACCTGCGTCGCCATTCACGTGTACGCCTGAAGGCGTTTTTAACACTCGTTGATACTGTCATGCTCCATGAAGATTACAATGATGGGAAAAAACTGATCCCCACTCTTCAGGAAAATCTCCGGCATAACAAACGCGGCCTGGAGAATTTGCTGGCCGAGCAAATCATGTTCTGCAACAGGCTGCTGCTGACCAGAAATGACCGCCTGCCCTTTGACATTATCTCCGCTGTGGCAAAAGCCATACACCCACTTAACCCCTCCGTGGATGTGCTCGCGGTATCATGGGGAAATATTGAACTGAGCACATTACTGGCGATCCCGGACTACAATTTTGACCGTGTTGAGTTACTCATCAGTGAACTGGAAGCACTTGTAGGAAACATGGATACTCCGTGCAACAATGAGGAACTTATATGGCGCGTCATCAGGGACGACAGGCCATTCCATCCGCAAAGATTATGGGATACCTGTCACCGCTTTATGGGCATGGGCGTTTATCGCAGTAAAGGTTTTTTTTGGCTCCCCGGGAGAGATGATCTTGCCCTGCTCTGGAATCAGTCAGCAGGAAGCATCAGTCTGGCGCTCATTGGCTACTGGAAAGCTGGAGTACTGGAACATACTGACAATAATTTAACTCGTGAAGAACGTTCAGCGCTACAGCGACACATCGACACAGCCTCTGGGCGATTTGGCGATCGCTGCTGTCAGTTGACTATCATTGGCAATGCCACTGAAGTTAATGATTTTACACATGCCTTATCCCTTTGCTTGTTGACTGAAGAAGAAATTCAGTGGTGGATGTCGGGTGGAGTATTCCCTGATCCATGGCCACAGAAAGTTACCCGCCTGTCCTGACAGAAATTGCATTCATATCAGGCTTCCTGTTGCATCTGGTGCAGGCAGTGGCCCCAGAAGGGCTCTCCATACCATCTCGTATCATAGCCGGGGGAGAGCTGAAACACACGTCACGAGAATAGTTGCATTATAGTGGGTATGCAGAGTAGCTACCTGGGAGGTCTTTCGACCGCTGACTCTGACTACCGGGTTAATGAAACACGCCAGTTCGCTCGGATGTTGGGACTTAAATCGAAGAACACGGCGGTGCGGAGTCCGGTGAGTAATGGAATAGCAGAGAGCTTCATGAAAACAATAAAACGTGACTACATCAGTATCATGCCCAAACTTGTGGTCTGTTTTTTATGGAGCAGTTTGTGCTCAGTACTCAGAAAAAATATTTTAGAGCCTGTAGAGCAGATGAATGCGTGGATTAGGGGAGCGATTAATAAGAAAAAGAAGTGGAAATAGAAGCAGTAAGCTTCATGAAGTAAGTTAATATTCAATGTTATTTAACATAAGATAGATTGTGCGCACAAACATTGTAGAGGCTCAATGCTAATGTCTATTTGTGGCTCATTAGGAATGTCCAGGCTATAGTTTCTCAGATCCCTATGTCTAGACAACGACTCACTTTTTCCTGATGAGGAGTTTTCTATGGCTATAAATGACGCCGGAATGTTCACCGTGAAAGAAATCAATCGCCTCAAAATCCTTCAGGATGTCATCGATCGCAATATCCGTCCTGGACAGGCTGCCGAAATGCTGGGCATCACGCCACGTCATTGCAGCCGTCTGCTCAAACGTTATCGCCAGTATGGGCCGCTTGGCATGAACAACCAGAGTCGTGGCCGCACTGGTAACCGTCTGTTGCCAGCGTCACTGACAGATCAGGCACTCAGTATAATCCGGGAGCACTACCGTGATTTTGGCCCCACGCTAGCGCGGGAAAAGCTGGAGGAAGTTCACGGTCTGGTCCTTGGAAAGGAAACCATCCGACGTCTCATGATAAAGGCCGGACTCTGGATTCCCCGCAGACAACGCGCACCGAAAATTCATCAGCCTCGTTACCGGCGTCCTTGTACTGGCGAGCTGATACAAATTGATGGCTGCGACCACCACTGGTTTGAAAACCGGGGTCGACCCTGTTCTGCCCTGGTCTATGTTGACGATGCCACCAGTCGCCTGATGCACCTGCTGTTTGTGAAATCTGAGTCCACATTTACCTATTTTGAAGCTACACGTGGCTATATCGAGAAATACGGTAAACCGATGATCCTCTACAGCGATAAAGCCAGCGTATTCAGAGTCAATAATAAGCACGCCACCACCGGCCCCGGCGAAACCCAGTTTGCCAGGGCCATGCGCTGCCTTAATATTACTCCTTTGTGTGCTGAAACCAGCCAGGCAAAAGGCCGCGTTGAACGTGCTCATTTGACACTTCAGGACCGACTCGTTAAGGAGCTCAGGCTTAAGGGGATCTGTACAATAGAAGCGGCCAATGCATTTGCAGAAGGATTATAACCGGCGCTTTGCCAAAGAACCCTTGCATGATTTTAACGCGCACCGGCCGCAGGCATTAGACGATGACCTTGATGCAGAATTTACCTAGCGAGAGCCTCGCCGGGTATCAAAAAATCTGACTGTACAATACGATAAAATGCTCTATCTGATTGAGGACAACGAGTACAGTCGAAGAGCCATCGGCAAGTATATTGATGTCTGGCATTATCCTGACGGACATAAGGAGCTGCGACTAAATGGCGTGCTGCTGCCCTACTCCACCTATGACCGGCTTTCTGAGGTTGATCCCGTCGCCATTGTAGATAACAAGAGACTTGGCCATGTGTTGGATGTTGCCCGTCAGGTCCAGAGAAAACGGGACAATAATCGCTCACAATCGTTACCTTGTTCTGGTGATGAGCCTTCCCGCAGACGGCACGCCCCTAGCATCAACAAATCTCAGCGCTCACTGAACGAAGATGACCTACTTGAAGCCATGATAAAGCTTCAGGGAAGCTCTGAGGCCATCTTTGGTAAAAGGTGAACTTGGCGGAAACCTCGTACTAACTGACCAACGGCGATGTGTGCGCTATCTTTCGGCTATTGCAATCAAAGCCAGAGAAGATTTCTGAGAAATGCAAATAACTTCAATGATATTATATACAAAGGAAACCGAGGTAAAATTCGGGTGTCACAGAACCCCGAACCGCTTCGCGGTGCAAAGAGCCAAACAGCAAGTATCACAGAACAGCATGTAAAAAAATCTTGAGGCTATTTCATGGCAATTATTAATATTTATTCTAAGAGACAAAGAAAAATTCGTGGCGAAGTAAATGACGTATATCAATATAACAATATTCCACATGCACTCAGGGTGCAAATAATTAAAATAATAACTGATTCTATCGGCTTCCCCTCTTCTAATGAACGCTACACATCGTATAGAAATGAAGCTGACAAAGTATATGCATATATCCATGAGATACTTTCTAAGGAATATGGTGTTTTTTCTTTGAAGGAATTTGCAAAGAATGACTTTGACGCTCTTGTCGACTTTTTCCTTAAAGAGAGAAATACAGAGAAATGCCTAGATTTCATAGAAATATGCTTCCAGATACTAGTGAGCCACGTTGCGAAAAACCATTATGAATTCAAAGACATAACAAGTCAAAGTCCTGGAGATGCAGTTATTGAACTAAATGAAAGGTTTAGAGAACATGGGGTTGGTTATCAGTTTGAATCTGAAGAGATAATAAGGATAGACTCTCAATTGATTCATGCTGATGTCGTAAAGCCAACCCTGATTCTTTTAAGTGGAGAACCCTTGTTTGAAGGCGCCAATGATGAATTCCTTGCTGCGCATGAGCATTACAGGCATAAGCGTTATAAAGAATGTCTAAATGATTGTCTGAAATCATTTGAAAGTATAATGAAAGCAATACATGATAAGAATAACTGGAAATATAGTCCTAATGATACAGCATCAAAACTAATAAATAGCTGTTTAAGTCAAAATTTAATTCCGGCATATTTACAAAGCCAGTTCACAAGTCTGAAAACAATGCTGGAAACAGGAATTCCAACCATCAGAAACAAAAATGCAGGTCATGGGCAAGGAGCTGATATTAAAGAGGTTCCGGAAGAATTGGTAAGCTATATGCTTCATCTTACTGCTACAAATTTACTATTTCTCTTAAAATGCGAGAAGAACATTAAGTGATGGTTCGCATAATGACGTTATGCTAAAGAGGCCGCTGCGGGAGGGATTTTCGCAGCGGCCTTTTCAATATATGGACATTTATAATGAGCCAGTGATTAGACATTTTCACTGAGCTTTGACAAACATTGTAGCATATGGATATGATCTGCACAGCATTCAGCTTCCAGAATCCGTACACTTTTCCACTCACACAGCTTTCTCAAAATACAGCCTATTGCTCTACGCTTCTCTCTGTAGAACACCTGTCTTCGGTATTTTGGCGCAAATACTATGTGATATTTACAGTTCCATCGGGTGTGCGCTAAGCTCTTTTCGTTCCCCATTGGGACCCCCTTTTGATTTCTTGTTTGACACTTGCAGTTGCCAGACCGCAAGGTGTTTTAACAAATCAAAAGGGGTTTTAATAACTGGCTCAAAGCTGAAAGCTTTCCGGAACCCCCAGCCTAGCTGGGGGTTTTCTATGCACAAGAAAACGGCTCCCTGTTGTAGAAGCCGTTATAGTGCCGCAGTTTAAGGAGCGGTCAATTGATCCTTAATTGCTCGGCATTACGCTATGCCGGTGGATATTTATCGAGTTTGATGACTGCTTTGATGATCACTTTTAAGAAAAGATATTTACACAGAATGGTAAACATGCTCGTGACACGCAATACTGCTCTGCTGAAGTGAATAGCATTGCGCTTAACAGTGATTTTTTGTTTTCAAGAGCAGGTAAAGCTCAAATGTCAATGGCTATGGTGTTTTCAGCTGTGGCTATTTTTCACTCCTTATTGCTCCTGGTTGTCCCCAATTAGACTTAAGGAAAGGTTGATGCCCCGCCAAACTCAAGATAAATTTTTGCTAGATTCTGCAACTGATTGAAGCGGTTTTCATCCAGTCGCAGCTCCGCCTGACGACGTTTTTCCTGAGCATCAAGCCAGAATGAAATACGTACTGCACCATGCCGGTAACGAACTTCGTTTAACCACTCTGACTTACGTGCAAGTTCCAGTTCTTCCCTGAGTCTTGTCTCCTGAAGCAGCAACTGGTTACGAAATGAAAGCGCGTCCTCTATACTGCTCATTGCCTTATAAAGTAGCTGTTTAAACTCCAGCACTCGCTGTTCGTAATCGTTACGGGCAATTTTTACCTCTATGTCCCGCTGTCGCCACTCCAGGAACGGTAGCGTCAGGTTAGCGCCTACGGAACCGACCGGATTATGCAGTAATGCCAGTAGCGAAGCGCTGCTGGTACCCAAAGCGCCTGTCAGGTTGAAGGTGGGGTAATATTCGCTACGCTTGATATCAACCGTAGCTAGCGCCTCACGCAACTGCCACTCTTTAGCACTTATGTCAGGCCGGCGCATCAGTATGCTGGCAGGAATATTCGCATTGACCTTAGGCAGGCTTCCTTTTGGCAGCGTTGTGGGCTCGACTATCTGGCAACCGGGCACGGTGCCGAGCAAAACGGCCTGCTGATTGAGTAGCTGTGAATGTTCTCGTTGTAGCCCTGTAAGCTGGTTCTCTTGCGTGAGCAGGTTTTGCTGCGCGTCAATCACATCCAGCGACGAGATATTTCCTGCACGATAGCGAACCTCGGCCAGACGCAGCGTCTCTTTTGCATAGTCAATACTCTGCTGGAGGGTGGTAATTTGTTGATTTACAAAACCGATACGCCAGTAATTATTGCTGGCCTCTGAAAGCAGCATCAGGCGCGCGGAGCGAAAATCTTCTTCACTGGCATGGACTGCCCACTCAGCAACATCACGCTGACGGGCAATTTTTCCCCAGAGATCCAGCTCATAGCTGGTGCCAAGGCTGGCAGAACCGCTTTTTGCCCAGCCGGACGAGTTATTCAGCTGTTTTTTTCCGTCCATACTCAGTGCCGCCTTTAGTGCAGGAGTATTGGTGATACCTGTTCTTTCCGCATCCAGCTGCGCCCGATGTATCCGCAGTGCAGCTATAGCTATGTCGTTATTACTTGTCATCACCAGGTGAAGCCAGTTATCGAGATTAGGATCGTTAAATTCTTCCCAGTCAAACGGGGATGTATTTCCGTCCACATCGCCCTTGGTCCAGTTGATGGGATAGTTCACTTCGGGAGCGCGATAGTCACTTTTCAGCACGTTTGTGCAACCTGAACAGAGTGCGGTGATAAGGCATAAAGTCAACGATGATAAAATTTTCATATATTATTCGCTGGCCAGTGAAATAACCGGGTCCATCCTTGCTGCCTTGCGGGCTGGGAGATACCCGAAGATTATGCCGATTAAGGTTGAGCAAAAAAATGCAGCAACAGCAGCCTGCCACGAATATATAGCTGCGAATATCCCGTCCGCCAGAGCGTTAAAGAGCGCACCTGTGATATACGACAGTGCAATACCGAGTGCGCCACCAATCAGGCAAACCAATACGGCCTCAATAATAAACTGTTGCATAATGTCGCTGCGTCTCGCGCCAACCGCCATTCGTACGCCAATTTCATGAGTTCGTTCCGTTACAGAAATCAACATGATGTTCATCACCCCGATACTGCCGATCATTAGTGAGATACATGCGACCATAAGAATTAAAATACTGAAGGTCATTGAGGTGTGTTCGATAGACTTTCTTATTTGTTCAAAGTTATAAAGCTGGAAGTCTTTTATGCCGTGACGCCGGGTTAATAGTTGGGAGATAGCGCTGATTGCAGCCTCGTTATCCACATTGTCTTTTAGCCTGACGCTAATACCGGTCAGAACTGGTTTACCCACAATACGGTACATCACCGTGCTGTAAGGCATCCACACAGTAATGCGATTTGATGCATCACTACGGTTGTTACTTTTAGCGATGCCAACCACTCGTGCTGGTACAGAACCAAGAAAGACTATTTGCCCCAGAGCCTGTAACCCTGTGTTGTCGAAAATGGCCTTACGAGTATTCTCATCGATAATAACTTCCTGTAGAGCGTTGCGATCGTCTCTAAAAGTAGTCCCTTGCAACAACTCAATACCTTTTACCCGGAAATGTTCCCGCCCAACGCCGTTAATGGACGCTATCGCAGATTTACCCAGAAAACGAATGTTGTCTGAAGCGCTAACTTCCGGGCTGACGCTATCGATAAACCCTTGCTTCGCCAGTGCATTTGCGTCAGCAGGTACCAATGTTCTAATACTCTCAATGCTGTCATCGAACAAATCCTGCCCGGGATAAATGCTGACCACGTTTGTCCCCAGACTTTTAATCTCTTCCAGTGTTTCTTGCCTGGCTCCTTCACCCAATGCCACAACAGTGACAACGGAGGCGATACCAAAAACAATCCCGATCATGGTAAGCGTGGTGCGTAAGCGATGCGTCTTCATCGCTTTTAGCGCCATTTGCATCGATTCACGCGTTCGATCGAGCAGTGTTTTCCAATAGCTTTGCCGGATTCTGTTGGTTTTTGGTAGTGTTTCCGTCGCAGATACGCAACCTCCACTATCAGCGATGATTTCGCCATCACACAGCTCAATGATTCGCTTTGCGTGCCGGGCGACCTTCATATCGTGGGTCACCATTACTACAGTATGACCACGTCGATTAAGTTCATTCAGAATGGCTAACACTTCTTGCCCGGATTGCGAATCCAGAGCACCAGTTGGCTCATCCGCCAAAATTATCTTTCCACCGTTGATCAGTGCTCGGGCAATACTGACGCGTTGCTGCTGACCGCCTGAAAGTTCGCAAGGTTTATGATGCTCACGTCCTTCCAGTCCCAGTCTGCCCAGCAACGCCGTTGCACGTTGCCGACGGCTGTCGCGTTCGCTGTTGGCGTAAATGGCCGGGATCTCCACGTTACCAAGTGCGCTAAGATCAGGTATCAAATGGTAGCGCTGGAATATAAAGCCAATGTGTTCCCGGCGCACTCTAGCCAGCTCATCGGGTGAAAGACAGGCGGCATTTTGTCCGTCGATGTAGTAATCACCTCTATTGGGTACGTCAAGGCAACCCATTATGTTCATTAAGGTTGATTTGCCTGAGCCAGAGACTCCAATGATTGCCACCATTTCTCCAGCAACGATTGTCAAATCGACATTTTTCAGGACGGTCCGCGTTTGATCTCCGTTGCCATAAGTTCGGCTAACCCCTTTTAACTCAATAAGTTTTTTCACAGCATAATCCTTTCTTCGGGCTCTTTCTTATCCGGCAGCGACAGCACGACATTTTCTCCGACATTTAAACCTTCGAGGATCTGAATATCCACGCTGTTCGTGATACCAGTTTTCACATTCCGGGGTTCCAGCCTGCCATCTGCTGCCAGCACCAGGACCTGTTGCTTCTTCCCCTCATTTCTGTGCACTGCCTGAATGGGTACCAGCAGTGTATTTTGGGCTTCATCAGTAATCAGGGTAACCTGAGCAGTCATGGCAATACGAAGTCGATTTTCTGGGTTAGGCACATCGAATAGAGCATTGTAATAAACGGACGCATTTGAAGTTCCGGAGCCTGATGCTGAAGTGTTGCTGGCGAGAGAGTCATCTTTCATTACCGATTCTGGTGCCAGTTCAACGGCACGCAGTGTTGCGCTGTAGTGCTTGTCCGGTTCGGAGAAGATAGAGAAGCGGGCTTTTTGCCCCACAGAAATACGGGTTATATCAGCCTCGGAGATCTGTGCTTTAATGGTCATGACATCCAGACGAGCGAGTTTAATAATTGTTGGGGCACTCTGGTTTGAGTTAACGGTTTGCCCTTGCTGAGTGACAATGGCAATAACAATTCCATCCATTGGCGCTACGACTCGCGTATATTCAAGGGCAAGCTTTTTCTTATCTACTTCTATCTGTGCCTGGACCAGTTTGGCATTCAGAGAATGTAATTCAGCGCGAGTGGTCGCAAGCATTGCCTCCGCAGACTCAAAATCTTCGTGTGAGCTGGCATTTTCTCTTAGCATCCGGAGCTGGCGTTTAAAACGCAGTTCAGCCTGTTTCAGGAGCGCCTGCTTGGATTGAAGTTCTGCTTTCACTTCGTTGAGTGCAGCTTCGGCATTACGCAAATCGTTACACTGAGGTAGGTCGTCAATTTCGGCAATCAACTGCCCTTTAGTCACATGGTCGCCCTGTTTCACTTTCAGTGATTTTAATTGCCCTGATACCTGTGCCCCTACGTTTACCCGTTCAATTGCATCAATACGGCCTGTCGCCAGAACAGAATTTTCTATATCGCCTTTGCGCACCGGGGCAGTAATATATTCTGGCACATCAGAGCTTCTCAGAAAGGTGAACAAAACGGTGATAATAATGATCAACAGTGTCAAGGTACAAATGATGGCGCGGTGAGAAATATATTTCATTAACATTGTCCATGTTTTCCATAACAATGAAAGTGGTATTCTGGGTTTTCTTAGTTAATGCCCAGCATCTACTGGAAAAATATACTTATTTGGAATTAATCATAATCAAGATTATTATTTATTTGCGTAAATTGGGCTAACCCCCTCTCGCTTTGTTTCAACAGTATTACTAATTACCGGGAAAGCCTGACAAGATTTCGTATTAAGGTGTTATCTACGCCCATTATACTTTAATACATCAAGTAATTAATTCACTAACCTCTCTTTCGTTTCACTGGACTTTACGGCTGTAAAATAGCTTTTATCTTGCAGATGAAAACTCTGCTCAGGAAAGTGCCTTTAGTTCTAATGGATGGTGAGTTTTACGCTTGTCTTTGTAACCAGGAAGAGAGGCGTAGACAGTAAAGTTCCTCGCTCCCTCATCTTGGCATTCGGTGAACTATAGACAAGAGTCAATAAACCAAACTGCAACAACATAGTCATTTTGGGAGTAAGATTATTAGTCTTAACGTCTCATATAGCTGGTATGAAGAAATTTTCATGTATACTTGATAAACGTATCGTCAACAACCGATAAAAAGTGAGCCATTTATATCTCCATCAATGATCTAATATTGAATCGCCACGGGTAGTCTTACTCCTTCCAAGTTGTTGATAATAATTGTTTTTATATTCTATTGTTGACATCTGTTCGCAGGAACCATGCCGACGCTTATTGTTATAAAACATTTCGATGTTCAAAAATATCGTTGGAGGCGTTTTCCCGCGTTCCGAAGAGCTTTTTCTTTATCCGTTCACGCTTCAGTAACTGGAAAAAATTCTGCAAGCGTATCGTGGTAATTACTGCGACGGAGCATACACTCCTCCAGGTCTTATGATTTCAGGAACGACTGTCATTCATGGCTTGTTTACTGACAACCAGCATCGTTTTTGGGGATTACGCCGCTATACAGGTGTGGTGCGGTGATGTGACCTATATCTGGACGGGTAAGCCCGGCGGGGTGATGTTCCACAGCGATACGAGCAGGCAGTTCCGGCAGTTATTGTGGCGATACCAGATCAGGCAGAGTATGAGCCGGCGCGGAAACTGCTGGGATAACAGCCCAATGGAACGCTTCTTCAGGAGTCTGAAGAACGAATGGATGCCGGTGGTGGGTTACGAAGCTTCTGCGAGGCCGCTCACGCCATAACGGTCTATATCGTTGGATATTACAGCGCACTAAGACCGCACGAATATAACGGTGGGTTATCCCCAAACGAATCGGAAAATCGATACTGGAAAAACTCTAACTCGGTGGCCAGTTTTTGTTGACCACTTCACACGTTCAATGTCGTTGATGACTTTAACTATGAGGCGTTGTCGATTGAAAACAATCTGAATCTGCCAGCTTCACAAGTGGTAGCGGTACTCTGTAGGTGAACCGCCCCGGGTTTCCTGGAGAGTGTTTTATCTGTGAACTCAGGCTGCCAGATCATCGTTTCCGATGGAAGCATAATAAGCTTTTTCTGCTTCTGCCGGAGGAGTATGGCCCAGCCTTTCCAGCAATCGTCGATTGTTATACCAGTCCACCCACGTGAGTGTGGCCAGTTCCACTTCTGCACGGTTTTTCCAGCTCTTACGGTGTATTACCTCCGCTTTGTAAAGGCCATTGATGCTCTCCGCCATCGCGTTGTCATACGAGTCGCCTGTACTTCCTGTTGATGCCAGTAATCCGGCTTCCTTAAGCCGCTGTGTGTAGGCCAGCGATACATACTGAGAACCTTTATCACTGTGATGGACTGTGCCGGACGGTCGACGGGCCCATAACGCCTGCTCCAGAGCATCCAGCACAAATGTCGTTTCCATAGACGATGAGACCCGCCACCCCACGATGTATCCGGCAAACACATCAATGATGAACGCCACATAGACGACCCCCTGCCATGTGCTGACGTAAGTAGAATCAGCCACCCACAACTGGTCAGGACGTTCTGCCACGAACTGACGGTTTACGCGGTCGCCTGCGACAACGGCTTTCCGGCTGATGGTCGTACGGACCTTTTTACCACGGAGAACACCGGCAAGTCCCATAACCGCCATGAGACGTGCCACAGTGCATCTGGCCACTCTGATACCTTCCCGTAACAACTGACGCCAGACTTTACGCACACCGTATACCTTGTGATTTTCATCGTATACGCGCTGTATCTCTTTCTTCAGCCAGTCATCGCGCTGCGCACGGGCACTGCGTTTATCCGGATGATGTCGCTGTTGCTGACAGTGGTAATACGTTGACGGGGCAATATGCAGTTCGCTGCATAGCGGTCCGACCCCGTACTGCTCACGCAGCTTATCCAGCAGTGGCATCATTTTTTCCAGAGGCGGTCGAACTCCGCCTTCGCAAAATAAGCGGAAGCCTGGCGAAGGATATCGTTACTGCGGCGCAGTTCACGATTTTCACGTTCCAGCTCTTTCAGACGCTGACGTTCAGCGGTGGTGAGCCCGCCATCACCGCCTCCGGTATCCCGCTCATGCTGGCGTACCCAGACACGCAGAGTCTCCGGTGTACAGCCAATCTTTGGGGCAATGGAACAAATTGCCGCCCACTGTGAGTCATATTCGCCCTGACTTTCCAGAACCATACGAATCGCCCTCTGACGGACTTCGGGGGAAAAACGAGTATTTTTAGTCATCCTGTTTACCTCTTTCTCAGGGAGTTTAGTCTCCAGGATTCCCGGGGCGGTTCAAGGATTGCGGAAAACCATGTCTATCCAGCTATGATTCGCATAGATTATGGCCAGGATTTTTTTTATCCAACACGGACGTAATGCGCAGAAAAACATGTAGTAAAACTGGAGATTACCCAATCAGGTAAGTTGGCGCAGAACGCTTTTATCGAGAGTTTTAACCGGACATACCGAACAAAAATACTCGGTTTTTGTCTGTTCAGAACGCTGGATGAAAAGCGGGAACTGGCGGCAAACTGGTTGTCAGAATATAACAGTGAACGCCATATCAACTACTTAACCATATGACACTGGAAGAACATCACTAACGCCATTATTTGGTCACGATCTCAAAAGGTGCATGGAACTAAAACGAGTCTGTTTACAACGCAAGATGGGTTATGTTATAAAGCAACATAAATGAGTTGGTAAGCATAAAGTAAAGAGGATAACTTATAGTGCTCCCCTTATTTAAAGCATTTTGTTTTTTTTGTATTCTATTGTTAGGCTCAGTATTAATTCGGGGTAATAATAATCTTATTTCACCAGTGGTTAGACAAGAATTTTTTTTATCGAAAAAAACAACCCCATCCTTTTATCAGAAAATTGATGCGTGCTTTAGCAACGTTAATCTTGACTTTACATACAAGTCTGTTGATTACTCAGCATCTACCATTTTGCAATACATTAGAAGATTAATAAGAAAGCTTTACATTAAATAAAAGAGATGCAATTATCAATAAAATAAGAATATCTCGTTAAGAAATATAGCAATATATATGATATTTCAGGAAATAAGTAATCATACATCTATTGATTTATAAAGTATTATTGGAAGGAAGTGTTACATGAACGATTTACGCACTCCCCTCCATTACACTAATAAACACCACCGACTTGGTATTTATAAATTTTCTAATAAAAGCATCATTTTCACTGAAACAAAATAAATATCAATCACTAAGATAATTAACTTATCTGAACAAGTAATCACACTCATATGTTATTAGTTTTCTTATTAATCAGAAAGGAGGGATTTATAAACCAGCAACTTTTTTTGTAGGTGGAGCCACGGTTGATTTCTGATATCAACCACCTGAGTTTATTTTCGTCGAATGGTAATGTCTTGTCGCACAAACGCTATCTGAATAATTAACTGTAATGGCGTTATTGGTATATTTGCCGACATTAACGCTAATAAAGACCCTGATTGCTTCATAATCGCAGGATTTGGCCATTTTGTCTCCCTTTAGATAAGAGTTAACAAAATAACCCCAGGAAGAAGGTACCGGTTTCCACGTTACAGACGTTCCCGGCATAAAGTGTCCGACCAGGGCCTTATTCGCAGTTACCAGCGCCCTGTATGCCCTGATATTTTCTGGAACATGGATGACCGGGGCAGTAATCATACCGGGTTTGACTGACTCCCCTGATATTCTGACATAAAAGGGAATAAATAAAGCGACATGTGGCCACATTGTAAACAAACGTTAAACAAAACAGCATTTTTCAGTTGACTACTACGAGTAAATAAAAAAATATTTATCAAAAACAAACGAGTGGAATGGAGTTAACTTGTCTATGTACTTAAAGATTCTTGCTACTGCACTCTCAGCTCCTGTAGCGTTTGCTGCACTGGCTTCTGATACTGGGCTTTCTTTTACACCGGAGAAAATCAGTACGGAGATTGATTTTGGCACTTTAAGTGGCAAGGCCAAAGAACGGGTTTATCTGCCTGAAGAAAAAGGGCGCAAAGCCAGCCAGCTGGACTGGAAATACAGTAATGCGCCAATTGTCAAGGGGGCATTTAACTGGGATCTGTTACCCAGAGTATCTGTCGGTGCCTCAGGGTGGACAACATTAGCTGGTCGTGGAGGCAATATGGTGGACAGGGACTGGCTGGATACGAGCAATCCCGGAACCTGGACTGATGAGAGTAAACATCCGAATACCCGTCTAAATTTTGCTAATGAATTCGACCTGAATATTAAGGGATGGCTCCTGAATCAACCAGACTATCAGTTAGGTCTTATGGCTGGTTACCAGGAAAATCGTTATAGCTTTACAGCAAAAGGAGGCTCTTATATCTATAGTAGTGAGGGAGGCTTCCGGGATGAAACGGGATCATTTCCAGATGGTGAAAGAGCTATAGGCTACAAACAACACTTTAAAATGCCCTATATAGGGTTAACCGGTAATTATCGGTATGATAGCTTTGAGTTCGGGGGGAGTTTCAAATATAGCGGATGGGTGAAGGCATCGGATAATGATGAGCATTACAACCCTGAGAAAAGGATCACCTATCGTAGCGATGTAAATAATCAGAACTATTACTCTGTCTCACTACATGCTGGTTATTATATTACACCTGCAGCTAAAGTTTATGTCGAAGGAACATGGAACCGTATTACTAATAAGAAAGGTGATACTTCTCTGTACTCCAGAAATTTGAATATATCTGATCACACCAAAAATGGTGCAGGCATTGAAAGCTATAACTTTATGACCACAGCTGGTCTGAAGTATTATTTTTAACCTGAAGCATGCCTGTTTTTAACTTTTTCATGACACTTTAAATATGATAAACAAAAGGCCAGCACTTCTGATGGTGGTCTTTTGATTTTTTATAATATGTGGAGGGTATATGTGCTCAACGATAAAAGTGTTTCTGTTAACTCTTGTATTTTTAAAGATGCTGCCCTGCCACTCTTCATGCATAACGACACAGTGTTATCGACATAAAAATAATTGATAAGCGATGTTAACAATATGAACTTTATTATAATTCTATTACTCGTCAATAATAAGAAGACCATCCAATAAAAACACACGCAATAACCTGAAGGATTCTGCCGTATAAAAATAAACATTGTTTTTACATTTAATCTCTCTTGATTTTGTTTAATCATTGTTTATGTAAGATAATTTATTTTTATAATGATCACATGAAAACAAAAGAGGTTAGATATGAAATTATTATTACTTACAGGTGCAACAGGATTTCTTGGTGGCGCGGTCCTGGATAAGCTGCTGGATAACTGTAATAATATAAATTTGCTACTTTTAGTACGAGCACCTACTCCACAAGCGGGACTGGAAAGAATTAAAGAAAATATGCGTAAATTTAATGTTTGTGAGGAAAGGTTGCATGCATTAACTAATGATAACATCTTGCCTGGGGATCTAAATAATCCGGAAGCCTTTCTCATGGATCCTCGTCTTGATGAAGTCACTCATGTTATAAACTGTGCGGCTATAGCTTCTTTTGGTAATAATCCTTTTATATGGAATGTGAATGTTACAGGTACACTTGCTTTTGCAAGAAGAATGGCAAAAGTGGCAGGACTGAAACGCTTCCTTCATGTTGGTACTGCTATGTCTTGTACACCTCATACGGGGTCGCTAGTTAAGGAAGAGTCTGCTTCATCAGAAACAGGTGAACATTTAGTGGAGTATACGCATTCAAAAGCAACAATAGAATATCTGATGCGTAAGCAGTGTCCTGATTTACCTTTGTTGGTTGCCCGACCATCAATTATTGTTGGCCACAGTCGTTTAGGGTGCTTACCTTCAACCAGTATTTTCTGGGTATTCAGAATGGGGTTAATGTTGCAAAAATTTATGTGCTCTCTGGATGATAAAATAGATGTTATCCCTGTAGATTATTGTGCTGATGCATTGCTAATGTTGCTTGAAAGCTCGTTAATTAATGGTGAGATTGTTCATATATCAGCAGGTAAAGAAAGTAGTGTGACGTTCTCTGCTATTGACGAAGCTGTAGCCCGTGCTTTGAACTGTGATCCTGTTGGAGACAGATATACTAAAGTCAGTTATGACATACTGGCAATGAGCCGTCATGATTTTAAAAATATTTTTGGTCCCTGTAACGAACGCCTTATGTTAAAAGCCATTCGTTTATATGGAGCGTTCAGTATGCTCAATGTTTGTTTCAGTAACGACAAGCTACTGAGTATCGGAATGCCTAAACCGCCAAAGTTTACTGATTATATTAAATACTGTATAGAAACGACAAAACACCTTTCAATTCAACAACAAATGGAAGTTGATTTTAAATAATATTTATCATAATCAGAATTATTGTTGGTGTTGCACTCATAATATATAAAAACGCCGAGGATATGACTTTGTCAATTAAAAATATAAAGCGCATTATTACGGCCTGGAAACCATCTACATTCGAAACGTACAAAAAAACTTTTGAAAAATACGGTGGTAGTGTAAACATGCATCCGGATGTTGTTTCATACTTTATGATACATCATGACTGGAAGTTTGATTTTTTTCACTATGAAAAAGATGGTGATATCAAAGGCTCATATTTTCTGTGCAATGGAAAACAAATTGGGATAATGGCAAGAAGGTCTTATCCTCTTTCATCTGATGAGGTATTAATTCCTTTTTCCCCACATGCAAGATGTTTTTTTCCGGATAAAACTAATAAATTATCAATTATAAATAAACAAAATATTATCAATGCAACATGGAAAATAGCCAGAAAAAAACAAAATTGTATTATAAAGGAATCTTTTTCACCTAAATTTGAAAAAACTCGCCGAAATGAAATCCAGCGATTTATCAGGAATGGCGGAGAGATTAAGTGTATAAGCAAGTTATCCGATAAAGAAATATCCAGCTCTTATATATCACTTTTTCATTCCCGGTTTGGAGGTACCCTACCTTGCTACGAATATGATAATCTGTTAATGTTTATTTCTCACTTACGAGAACTTATGTTTGGCCATGTGCTATTCTGGGATAATAAACCGTGTGCTATTGATATAGTACTGAAATCTGAAAGCTCATGTAATGTTTATTATGACGTTCCAAATGGTGCAGTTCTGAATGATGAGAATTGCATGAAACTAAGTCCGGGAAGTGTCCTTATGTGGCTGAATATAGATAAAGCGCGAAGGTATTGTCAGGATAATAATAAAAAGATGATATATTCTATCGGTGCATTCAGACCTGAATGGAAATATAAACTACTATGGTCTGTTCCCTGTAAGGTTGGTAAATGCTTATGTTAGAATATGTATAAAGGTAAGTAACTATATAAGAGCGTCCAGTCTGCAAATACTCCTCTAAACATGGAGGAGTAGATTTATAATATCATAACATTTACTAAATCGTTTTACATTAATTTCAAATTTGAAATTAATGTATTTTGATAACTATATATTTTTGATTCCGAAAACAGACATTTCTTTCTTTGAGTCAGGGCTTACACTCAAAATATTAATATTGTTTGTGTGAAGACATATTATTCAATAACGATGGTGAGAAATATCTGTACTTTTTCGCATAATCTAACCATTTACTTAATTGTTCATTCTGTGAACAGAATCTGTTTGTTATGTATCAGGTTGATGATGTGATTAAGCAGTCTGAAACCAGAGGAATATGGAGTCAGAAATTTTCAGTTGTCTTTTAAGGGCGTCTGCAGGATTTTTTCTCCGTTTCTGCCTGTCCTGGCATTACCCCAATTCTCCCAAAAACAGTAAACCAGCCCTCAGCCCGCACCATGACTGGCTTAAGACGGGATCCCAGCGGCAAAATGCGCCTTTACGTATTTGGTTTTACCCGCAATAATGCGTGATAATCAAACAAAAGGATCCGCGCGCTGCGATTTATTGTCGTGGAAGGATCCGGGCGTTCAGGTCAGAATACCTGTATCCATAAACAGTGCGTGTGCTACGTGAAAAATAACTCATGAACAATGTCATTCCCCTGCAGAATTCACCAGAACGCGTCTCCCTGTTACCCATTGCGCCGGGGGTGGATTTTGCAACAGCGCTCTCCCTGAGAAGAATGGCCACTTCCACGGGGGCCACACCGGCCTACCTGCTGGCCCCGGAAGTGAGTGCCCTTCTTTTCTATATGCCGGATCAGCGTCACCATATGCTGTTCGCCACCCTCTGGAATACCGGAATGCGTATTGGCGAAGCCCGGATGCTGACGCCGGAATCATTTGACCTGAATGGAGTAAGACCGTTTGTGCGGATCCTGTCCGAAAAAGTGCGTGCGCGACGCGGACGCCCGCCAAAAGATGAAGTGCGCCTGGTTCCGCTGACAGATATAAGCTATGTCAGGCAGATGGAAAGCTGGATGATCACCACCCGGCCCCGTCGTCGTGAACCATTATGGGCCGTGACCGACGAAACCATGCGCAACTGGCTGAAGCAGGCTGTCAGACGGGCCGAAGCTGACGGAGTACACTTTTCGATTCCGGTCACACCACACACCTTCCGGCACAGCTATATCATGCACATGCTCTATCACCGCCAGCCCCGGAAAGTCATCCAGGCACTGGCTGGTCACAGGGATCCACGTTCGATGGAGGTTTATACCAGAGTGTTTGCACTGGATATGGCTGCCACGCTGGCAGTGCCTTTCACAGGTGACGGGCGGGATGCTGCGGAGATCCTGCGTACACTGCCTCCCCTGAGGTGACGGCATACGCGCTTCCTTATATAAGCTGTGGTCAGCAGAACAGACATAACATAAGCTGGAGCATGTATATAAGCTGTAGTGAGTAAGTCATGTTTTATGAAGGGAGCAATGCCTCAGCATCAGGTTACGGGATCACTTACGTAAGGGACAGGCAGATGGCAGCTCAGCTACAGACAGCACTGCAGGAAACAGAATATAAACTGCAGTGAGCAGACCACTCACTGCACCGGTTAATATAAGCTGTAGTCAGTAAAGGAGCGCTCTTCACTGACTACAGTTTATGTTCAGCGGGATTTGAAGAGTTTTTCCAGGTCATCCAGCGTGATGCCCAGTTTCTCAAGCAGGGCAAGCTTCTCCGCCATCTCCGGACTGACTTTTTCCGCAGGTGAAGGTTGCAACGGATTTTCCTTACTCTCGTCATTCGGCGCTTTTAACCGGGGACGCCGGTAGTGAATACAGAAGAATTTTGTCCGCCCCCGCTGGATCTCCGTGTAATCAAGATATCCAATCTCGCGCAACTGCTCCATTGCCCGTCTGACCGTCTGGTTCTGGGAAAATACAGGAGACTTCAGATTGAGGCGTGCACGCAGCCGCGCCAGCGATATCGGTGCCGGATCCCGGGGCAGGCTCTCTATAAAGGTGTAGAGTGCCTGGGCGGACTCCCGTCGCTTCAGGGCATTAATCGCCTTAAGCTGGAGAAGGACTTTTCTGTCAAACTGGTACAGTTCAAACAGGCGGGGATCGGCCTGTAACTGCACAATATCCCGCTCAGTATCGTAGTAAGCTGACTGTACCAGATGGGTGATATATTCCCGGGTGTGCTTCTCATCGGTACGGGAAAACGAAATCACGGTACCGGCAATGCGCTTCAGGGAAGGGCTGATGCGCTCACGCAGCCTGCGGGATGACTGGCTTGAAGGTATACCACACAGTTTTGCAAACTCAACAAAAGGCAGTTCAACTTTGTCACCAATCACGTTATGGCGGGCAAAGGAATGAATGATCCCCACCCAGGTCTTGAAATCATTATCCATATCCAGGCGGGGGCCGGTGATCTCAACCTTATCGAATCCCTCAGCACGGGCCAGGGAAAGACGTGTCAGCTCTTCCGTGGCATCAGTACGTGACAGTGTATTTTTTTTACTGTTCTTCAGTGATTTAAGGGTCGGTACAAAAACGCCCAGACGCATCAGCGCCACAGGTTGTACGGTGTTGTTATTGTTTGGTGTCAGTGTCACCAGCTCACCGGAGGACTTATCCAC